>CAIRYF010000145.1 GCA_903882725.1 uncultured Simplicispira sp. | reverse complement strand
GAGCTGGCTGATTTTGTGGGTGCTGTATGACTGACACCCGTTCCCGCCGTTTTGACTTGATCGCTTTTGACTGGGACGGCACGCTGTTTGATTCGACGCAAATCATCGTGCGCTGCATTCAGGCGGCCGTCAGCGATGTCGGCGGTGCTGTGCCCAGTGACGAGGCTGCTGCTTATGTGATTGGCATGGCGCTGACCCAAGCACTGGCCCACGCCGCCCCCGATGTGCCGCCCGAAAAACACCCCGAACTAGGCCGCCGCTACCGCTACCACTACTTGCGTTTGCAAGACGAAGTCAGCTTGTTCAAAGGCGTGCTGGCGCTGCTGGACGATTTGCGCGCGCGCGGCCATTTGCTGGCCGTGGCCACCGGCAAAAGCCGGCGCGGCCTGAACGAGGCGCTGCACAGCGCGTCGCTGCGCGGCGTGTTTGACGGCTCGCGCACCGCCGACGAAACCGCTGGCAAGCCGCATCCGCTGATGCTGCAAGAGTTGATGGCTGAATTTGATGTGCCGCCGCAGCGCCTGCTGATGATTGGCGACACCAGCCACGACTTGCAAATGGCGCTGAATGCGGGCTGCCCCAGCGTCGGCGTCAGCTACGGCGCGCACCCGGCAGGCAGCTTGGGTGGTTTGCAGCCGCTGACCATTGCCCATTCGGTGGCTGAGTTGCACAGTTGGCTGGCGCGCCAAGCCTGAGAGCCAAAAACAGTCAGTGGGAGCTTGGGATAAGACCGGGGGCGCACTGGCATACTGCACACAACTATCAACCTGTCGAATTTTTAAATGACCCAGCCGAACCAGTTTCCCTCCAGTGGATCTGAGCAAAAACCGCCTGTAGCGCCCGATTTATGGGCGCAAGGAGCTTCTGTTTCAGGAGCAAAAAATACGGCGGATACGCCCGGCTGGGAGCGCAGCGTGCTTGAAAAATTGGCTTTTGCCACCTTGGCCGAGCAGCGCGCTGCGCGTCGCTGGCGCACCTTCACGCGCTTGGCGTGGCTGGCGTTTTTTATTTGTATCGTCTGGTGGGGCTTGTCGCGCGAGATGACCACCACCAGCAGCAAAAGCAGTCCACACACCGCAGTAGTTGATATCAAGGGCGAAATTGCCTCGGGTGCCGAGGCCAGCGCCGAATACGTGGTGGCGGCACTGCGCAGCGCGTTTGAAGACGAGGGCTCCAAGGCGGTGGTGTTGCTGGTCAACTCACCCGGTGGCAGCCCGGTGCAGGCCGGCATTATCAACGACGAAATCATGCGCCTCAAGGCCAAGCACGGCAAGCCGCTGTACGCTGTGGTTGAAGAAACTTGCGCCTCTGCCGCTTACTACATTGCCTCTGGTGCCGACGAGATTTATGTCAATAAAGCCAGCATTGTCGGCAGCATTGGCGTGCTGATGGATGGCTTTGGCTTTACCGGCACCATGGAGAAATTGGGTGTTGAGCGCCGCCTGCTGACCGCTGGCGAAAACAAAGGATTTTTAGACCCCTTTAGCCCGCAAACGGAGCAGCAACGCGCCTACGCACAGGTTTTACTTGATCAAATCCACGAGCAATTCATTGCCGTGGTCAGGGCTGGGCGTGGCGAACGCCTGAAAGAAACGCCTGAAGTCTTCAGCGGTTTGTTCTGGACGGGTCAGCAGGCCATTGAATTGGGCTTGGCCGACAAGCTGGGTAGCCTTGATTTTGTCGCCCGCGAAGTGGTACACGCCGAGGAAATCATCGACTACACCCGCCGCGAAAACGTCGCTGAACGCTTGGCCAAGCGCTTTGGTGCCGCCATGGGCGGGGGCGCGGCGCGGGCTTTGCAATCGACGGCGGCGCAACTGCGCTAACGACCGATCAATGACTGGCGTGTAAATTTTGGAGAACTCTCGTATGGGTTGGTTAAACGAAGTGAAATGGGATGCGCTGGGCTTGGTGCCCGTGATTGCGCAAGAGCAGGGTACGGGCGACGTGCTGATGTTTGCCTGGATGAACCGCGAGGCGTTGCAAAAAACCGCCGAACTCGGTCGCGCGGTGTATTTCAGCCGTTCGCGCAAGAGGCTCTGGTTTAAGGGCGAAGAATCGGGCCATGTGCAAACCGTACACAGCATCCGCATCGACTGCGACCAAGACGTCATTTTGCTCACCGTGACCCAGCAAGGCCATGAGCCGGGCATTGCTTGCCACACTGGGCGGCACAGCTGTTTTTACAGCGTACTGCGTGACGGCGTTTGGCAGCCCAGCGAGCCGGTGTTGAAAGACCCGCAAACCATCTATAAATAACGTAAATAACGTAAATAACGCAAGCAACGTCTATGTCTATCAGCTCTGTGCCCCCTTCTGCCCCGCTGTCGCAAGATACGTTAGCGCGCTTGGCCGCCATCATTGAAAGCCGCAAACCCCTCCACGGCGGCGATCCGCAGACCAGCTATGTCTCGCGTTTGCTGCACAAAGGGCCAGATGCTTTTTTGAAAAAAATTGGCGAAGAAGCCACCGAGGTGGTGATGGCCGCCAAAGACGTCGATCACGGCGCTGATCCGGCAGGCTTGATCTACGAAGTGGCTGATTTATGGTTTCACTCGATGATTGCCTTGGCTCACTATGGTCTCTCGCCCGCCGACGTGCTGGCCGAGCTAGAGCGGCGCGAAGGCATCAGCGGCATTGAAGAAAAAGCCTTGCGCAAAGCCACTGAACGCGCCGCACAAGAAGCGGCACAAAAAACCGCGCCCTGAAAGCCATGCCCTATGAATGACATCATTGACGTTCAAACCAACGCCGAGCGCGCCGAAGGTCTCAAGGCGTGGGGTTGGGCCAGCTATGTGCTGCACCTGATTGTTGCCTTGGGCGCTGTCATTCCCGGTGCCCAACCCGGCGCGGTTTTGCTGATTATTGCGCTGGTCATCGATTGGGTGAAAAAGAGCGATGCCCAAGGAACATGGCAAGCCAGCCATTTTTCGTACCGTATTCGCACCGTGCTGTGGGCTGGTGTGCTGTATGTGCTGACAGCGCCGTTGTGGCTGCTGCTGTTTTTGCCTGGCTGGATAGCCTGGTGCCTGATTTCGCTTTGGTTTTTGTACCGCATCGTGCGCGGTATGGTGGCCATGAACCGCAGCGAAGCACTGGTTGTTTGATGCGCCCCTGCCTATTTTTGGACTGACCTATGCACGACCCAAACTGCATTTTTTGCAAAATTATTGCCGGCCACATCCCGTCCCGCAAAGTGTATGAAGACGACGAAGTATTCGCCTTTCATGACATCAACCCGTGGGCACCAGTGCATTTTTTGCTGGTGCCTAAACTGCATCTGCGCTCTTTGGCGCACGCGCAGCCCGAGCACGCAGCACTGCTGGGGCAAATGCTGCTGCTAGCGCCGCGCTTGGCCTTGGAGCAAGGCTGTGCGCCTTATCCCGAAGGTGGTTTTCGCCTGGTGGTCAATACTGGCGCGCAAGGTGGGCAAGAAGTCGATCACTTGCACATCCATGTGCTGGGCGGCCCGCGCCCGTGGCTTAAAGGTTAGATAGAGCGCGCAAGGGCTGTCAAAATCGACCCATATCCGCCGTCTAAAATGGACGGCATTCACTAGGAGAATTTTATGGGCACGTTTTCTATCTGGCACTGGTTAATTGTGCTGTTGATCGTGGTGATGGTGTTTGGCACCAAAAAGCTCAAGAACATGGGTTCTGATTTGGGCGGTGCTGTCAAAGGCTTCAAAGACGGCATGAAAGACGGTAGCAGTCCCGACGGCGATGCTGCTGCACCAGCACCTGGCCAAGTGGCCAACAAGCCCACGCTAGACAAGACCACCATCGATGTCGAAGCTCGGCAAAAAAGTTAAACCCTTGAGGCCGCTACACGCATGATTGATATTGGCCTGTCCAAAATGGCGCTGATTGGCGCGGTGGCGCTCATCGTCATCGGGCCAGAAAAACTGCCGCGTGTCGCCCGCACCGTGGGTACGCTGTTGGGCAAAGCGCAGCGCTATGTGGCGGACGTCAAATCTGAGGTCAATCGTTCGATGGAGCTCGATGAGCTCAAGAAGATGAAAGAGAGCGTTGAGGGCGCTGCCCGTGACGTCGAGCAGTCCATTCGCACCAACGCCAGCGAGTTCGAGAAAGACATGAACCATGCCGCAGGCTTGGACTATGGTGCCACTGATGACTTTGGCGACCCGTTCAACGTAGTGCCTGCCTACCGCAATCCGGGTAAAAAATGGCGCCTCAAGCGCGGCGCTACGCCGCAGTGGTACAAGTCGCGCAGCGGCGTGCGTACCAAAGCCCTGTCGGGCGCGGCGCGCGTAGCGCGCTACCGGCCACAGAAATTCTATTGATGCGGTCGCGTTCTGCGCCGCACGAGCGGATGTGAGATCCGCATCACTTGAACATGGCCGATACCTCCACCAAAAACGAAGACCTCTCGGGCACTGAGCAGCCATTTGTGCAGCACCTGATGGAGCTGCGCGACCGTTTGGTCAAGGCAGCGATAGCTATTGGCATTGCTGCCGCGTTACTTTTCTTTTTTCCTGGCCCCGGTGCGCTGTATGACCTGCTGGCCGCGCCGCTGGTGGCGCACTTGCCTAAAGGCGCTACGTTGATCGCCACTTCGGTGATTTCTCCCTTCATGGTGCCCTTGAAAATTTTGCTAATGGCCGCTTTTTTGCTGGCGCTGCCGGTGGTGCTGTGGCAAATCTGGGGCTTTGTCGCACCTGGTTTGTATGTACACGAAAAAAAATTGGTGCTGCCGTTGGTGGTGTCAAGCACCTTGCTGTTTTTTGTCGGCGTGGCGTTTTGTTACTTTTTCGTCTTTGGTCAAGTGTTCAGCTTTATCCAGAGCTTTGCGCCCAAGAGCATCACTGCGGCACCAGACATTGAGGCCTACTTGGGCTTTGTACTGACCATGTTCATCGCCTTTGGTATGGCCTTTGAAGTGCCTATCGTGGTGATTGTGT
>CAIRYF010000144.1 GCA_903882725.1 uncultured Simplicispira sp. | reverse complement strand
TTGAGCCGGTAGGTGTAGCCAAAGGTGGGCACGCCTTGGTCGGCCAGTGGCCCCAGCTCGGTATAGGCCAGCACCACGTTTTTGCCCCACACGTCGGCAAACTTGCCATCAGCGCCGGTATAGACGGCATCGCCCACCACCACGCGGGCCACACCAAACAGGCTGGCCAGCAGCTCGGGCGTGGGCACATCGCGCCCGGTGTATTTGATGCGCTCTAGGATTTTGGGGTGGTCTTTGAGCTTGGCCAGCACGGCAGCGCCCAGCACAAGGGTGTTGGGGCGTCGGCCCACTTGCTGGCGCACGGCCTCTTTGGCCGCTTCTACATCGCTGATGGGGTCGCTGGTGCCGGTAAAGTCGCTCCAGCGTGCGCTGCCACTCAAGCTGGCTTTGTTGCTGCTGGCGTAGTTGGCACCATTGGTGGCCAAGGCGGCTTGGGCGGCTTCTAGGCGCAGGCCAATAATGGCTTGCACCTTGTTCACGGCCAGCGTGCCCAAGTTCATGCCGGGCACGGCGTTGGCCTCTTGCAGCAGCTCAATCGGTACTTGGCCCTCTAGGCTGTGGCTCTCTAGGGCGTAGCTTTCGCTGCTATAGCCAAAGTTGACGCGCCGGGTGTTGGAGCCGGGCACGCGGCCTGTGGCATACAAAGCAAAATCTTCCTTGCCAAACGAGACGATTTTGCCGCCGCGCTGGCCCACTGCAACGTAGGGGAACAAGGCGTTGCCAATCAGCTCGGCGTTTTTGTAGCCTTGGGCTACGCTGGTCAAGACGGCGTCAACAACGCGCGCTTGCGAGGGGGTCATTTGGGGCATGGCGTTTTACCGGGTAAATACGGTGGGATGAATACGGTGGAATAAATAAAAGGGCTCAGGCGTTGGGCAGCAGCAGCACTTCAATGGGCTGGCCCGCTGCGCTGGCCGCTTGCAGGGCAATGGCCACTTTGGCTCCGCTGGTGGCCCACGTAATGGCGCGGCCATCGGCATCGGTCTTGAGGGTGTCGCCTTGGGCAATGGCACCCCCAGCCTCTACCACGGCAGTGCCCAGCACATCTACCGGCACGACTGCGCCCACGCCAGCGCCGCAACGCGCCACGCCCAAGGTGTTGGCCCCAGCAGCGGCAAGCGCGCCCGTGGCCGTCACAAAGCGCTGCGCTGCGCAAACGCCGCTCAACACCACCGGCAGGGTTAAAAGGGCAAGGTTTTGGGTCATGGCAAGGCTCTTTCTTGGGTCAAAACAGGCAAGGGGATTTAGGTTAGGAGCGGTTTAGGGCTGCACAGCAGCAAGCGCTTGGGACAATTCGCCGCCGTGCTGCGCTTGCCATGCCCGCGCTTTGCGCAGCAGCGCTGCCGAGCTGGCATCGACGGCATAGCCATCTGGCGCGGCAAAGTCCACCACGCCCATCGGCTGCCCAGCGGCGGCGCGTGCGGCGGTGGCCGCTTCGCCAAACTGCACTTGCACCGGCAGCTCGGCCAGCAGCTTCTTAAAGCCTTCGGCCAAGGGGGCGCGTGCCTCGCCTTCGCCAAACTCCAGCGGGGCAGCTTGCGCGGCAAAGTGGT
>CAIRYF010000143.1 GCA_903882725.1 uncultured Simplicispira sp. | reverse complement strand
CGGCTGTGGCCGGCGCCCAACAGGCGGCCCCCGCCAGTCCCGCCAGTCCCGACGGCGCGCCCCTGAGCAAGGGCGAAATCAAAGCCATGCGCGACTTTAAGCTACTGGACTTTAATGGTGACGGCAAAATCAGCCGCACCGAGGTGGCGCTGTTTCCGCGCTTGGCAGCGGCGTTCAGCGATGCCGATACCAATCACGACAACTACTTAAGCTACGAAGAAGTGCGCGCCTATGCGGTGGTGTACCGCGCCGAGCGTGAGCGCCAACGCGAGCGGGCAGCGCAAAGCCAAAAAGAACCCTGAAAATAGCAGATCAAGGCCGACCAGGGCGCTTGATGCTGGGGTCGGTGTAAGTCAAAGACTCGTTGTTTTTAGCCTGCAGTGCCATGCGCTCAGACAGCGTGACTTTATTGATGTCTTGTGCTAGTTCAAGGGCGCTGCCGCTGGTGCGCCACATCTCGCGCATTTGGTCAAGCAATTGCTTATGAACCGGCTCTTTGACCACCTCTTGCGGCTCTTTGGTGGCTTCTGGTTTCTTGGCTTCTGTCCAGTCCCGGTTGGGTGTGTCGGGGGCAGACGGCTTGTCGGGCGTTTTGATGATGGCACCTTCGCCCAGTCTATCCATCGACTCCACCGGGTTGGGCGCTTGAATGGGCCGCACCGCCGCCGGGCCAGAGGCTCCGGTGGAGTACACATCAGCGCCCAGCGATTGCCAAGAAGGCATTCGATTTACAGATGATATTTGCATGGCAGTGGCCTCTGGTGGGTTGCTAGATTGACCATTGAAACATATCTAAGGACTTTTTTCTATTGTGCTGCGGGGCAAGCAAGCACTCATAAAAACCGCTCCAGCAGACGCCGTGAGGTTTTATCCAGGGCGCTGGTGTCGCGCACCGCATATTGCACGCCATCGCCAGCGGCAATCAACAGCGCGTTGCGCCCGCTCAGGCGGCGGATGTCTTCTTCGCCTTTGAGCAGCAACTGCGCCGCGCCGCGATCGGTCTCCACTGTCCAGGTGCAGGGGGTCGAAAAGCTCGATACGCTGCAAATTTTGTCAATCACCGGCACAAACTCGCGCAGCGCCAGTTCTTCTTCTAACAGGCTGCGCGCTGGCGCGGGCACATCGGTCAAGTGCTCTAGCCACAGCAGTTCATGGCCGTCGCTGCCGATAAGCGACAAACCCTCGTCCGGCGCGGCAATCGGAAAGGCGCGCACCGGTGCCACGTCGGTGTGTACGGTGCCGTCGGGCAAAGTCAGCACCAGTCGGCCATGCGGGTTGCGCTGTAGTTGCAAGGGTGCTTGCAGGGCGCGGGACAGTTCAGGGGTGCTCATGGGGTTTGGCTTTGAATCGGGGTCATCGGGGTAGCGTGCAGCAA
Source organism: uncultured Simplicispira sp. (assembly GCA_903882725.1). Lineage (GTDB taxonomy): Bacteria > Pseudomonadota > Gammaproteobacteria > Burkholderiales > Burkholderiaceae_C > Simplicispira. Next base: position 4,364 of record CAIRYF010000143.1, on the reverse strand, counting down.
CACGCCTGCGGCTTGGGCGTCCTCTTCGGCGCGGCGCGCTTGGGCTTCGTACAAACGCCAGTAGGCACCTTGACGGGCCATTAACTCATCGTGCGGGCCGATTTCAACAATTTCGCCGCGATCCATCACCACCAGCCGGTCGGCTTTGCGCAGCGTCGACAAGCGGTGCGCAATGGCAATGGTGGTACGCCCTTGCACCAGATTGTCCAGCGCTTTTTGGATTTCTTTCTCGGTCTCGGTGTCCACGGCAGAGGTGGCTTCGTCGAGGATCAAGATGCGCGGGTCAATCAACAGGGCGCGCGCAATGCTGATGCGCTGGCGCTCGCCGCCCGACAGGCCTTGGCCGCGCTCACCCACCAGCGAGTCGTAGCCGTGCGCCAAGCGCAAGATAAATTCGTGCGCGTGTGCGGCGCGGGCAGCGGCCATGATGTCGGCGCGCGTGGCGTCGGGTTTGCCGTAGGCAATGTTCTCGGCAATCGTGCCAAAGAATAAAAACGGCTCTTGCAATACCAAGCCAATATGGCGGCGGTAATCGGCCAGCGCCAAACGGCGAATATCCACGCCATCGAGTTGAATGGAGCCGTCACTGACGTCGTAAAAACGACAAATCAAATTGGCCAGCGTGCTTTTGCCCGAACCGCTGTGGCCTACCAAGCCGATCATCTCCCCAGGGCGAATATCCAAATCGAGCTTTTTAATCACCGCCCGACTGCCATAGCGAAAGCCCACTTGGCGCAGCGCAATGGCACCTTGCACCTTGGCCATTTTGACCGGCTGCGCCGGGTCGGGCACGTTGCTGACGTGGTCAAGGATGTCAAAAATACGCTTGGCCCCGGCGGCGGCCTTTTGCGTCACCGAGACGATGCGACTCATCGAGTCAAGTCGGCCATAAAAGCGCCCGATATAGGCGATAAATGCGGTGAGCACACCCACGGTGATTTGGCTGTGTGCCACCAGCCAAATACCACAGCCCCAGACTACCAGCAGGCCCATTTCAGTCAGCAGTGACACCGTTGGCGAGAACAAAGACCACGTTTTGTTGAGCCTGTCGTTGGCCTGCAGGTTGCGTTGGTTGGCGTCGTGAAAACGTTGCGCTTCGCGCTTTTCTTGCGCAAAGGCTTTGACCACGCGGATGCCCGGAATGGTGTCGGCCAGCACGTTGGTGACTTCAGACCAGACGCGGTCGATTTTTTCAAAGCCGGTGCGCAGGCGGTCGCGCACGGTGTGGATCATCCAGCCGATGAATGGCAGCGGCACCAGCGTGACCAGCGCCAGCCACGGGTTGATGGAAAACAAAATAGCCGCCGTCATAAAAATCATCAGCACGTCGGTGACAAAGTCCAGTGCGTGCAGTGACAAAAAGACGTTGATACGGTCGGTCTCGGAGCCGATGCGCGACATCAGGTCGCCGGTGCGCTTGGCACCAAAGTAGTCCAGCGACAGGCGCAGCAAATGTTCGTAGGTGGTGGTGCGCAAATCGGCACCAATGCGCTCGGACACCAGCGCCAAGATGTAGGTGCGTGCCCAGCCCAGCCCCCAAGCCAGCAAAGCCGAGGCCAGCAGGCCCGAGAGGTACAACAGCACCAAGCCGGGTTCAATTTTCTGGCCGTTTTGGAACGGAATCAGAATGTCGTCCATCAGCGGAATCGTCAGATACGGCGGCACCAGCGTGGCAGCGGTCGAGGCCATGGTCAGCGCAAAACCAGCGGCCAGTTGTCCCCGGTAGGGCCGTGCAAAGCGCCATAGGCGCAGCAACACCCAGGTGGAAGTTTGTGCTGGCTGGGTGCGCGCGCACACTGGGCAGTCTTCGGTGTCAGGTGGCAGCACGCTCTGGCAAGTGGGGCACTGCGCCTCATCTTCGTATTCGTCTGCACCTGCACCTGCGTGCGTGTGTGCCTGCGCTTGGTTATCAGCCCGGTGCGCCAAGCGCGCCAGTTGTTGGTCAAAGCGCTGCACCAGCCGCAGCGCAGTTGCGTGCATTCCGAGTGTGAAGCGCCACAGCGCCAAGCGCTGTGTGCGGTTGTGCAGCTCCAGCGTGCCCACGCCGCCGTGCTCCAGCAGGCGCAATTGCAGGCCTTGCGCAATGTGCCAGTGGCGCCACACGTTGGTGCCGGGCTCGCAGGCCAATAGGCGCTGCTCGGTCAAGATGACACGGCCAGTGGCAAAGTGCAGATCAGCGCTCAGGTCAACCTCTAAGGTGGTCAGCGCGTTTTCATGGGGGGCAAGCACCGCTTGCACTGCGGACAGTGAAAAGTCCGCCAAAACACCTGAGGCGTTTACAGAATCATGTTGCATGGGTTTGTTTTTTTTGCTCCTGGCGGCGCCAGGGTCTTCGGCATCGCGCCATGCTGCATTTAACGCCTGAACCTGCCCGTCCGCTGACAAAGCCGCGAGCGCACAATTCCACCCCTATGCCCAAAATTAAAGACATCGAACTGCTGCGCATCAACTACCTGCGCGGGCCCAATATTTGGACTTACCGCCCTGTGCTGGAAGTCTGGCTTGATTTGGGGGCGCTGGAAGACTTTCCGTCCCACCAGTTACCCGGTTTTAACGAGCGGCTGACGGCATGGCTGCCCGCACTGATCGAGCACCACTGCGGCGTTGGCGAGCGTGGGGGCTTTTTGCAGCGCTTGCAAGAAGGCACTTGGTGCGGCCATGTGCTGGAGCACATCGTCATCGAGCTGCTCAATTTGGCCGGTATGCCCACCGGCTTTGGCCAAACGCGCTCTACCAGCCAGCATGGCGTCTACCGCATGGTATTTCGCGCCCGCGAAGAGCAAGTGGCCCGTATGGCGCTGGCGCAAGGCCACCAATTGATCATGGCAGCCATCAACGACGAGCCGTTTGATGTCAATGCCGCTGTGGCGCGGGTACGCACCGAGGTCGATGACCGCTACCTTGGCCCCAGCACCGCGTGCATCGTCACCGCCGCCGGCGACCGGGGCATTCCGCATATTCGCCTCAACGACGGCAATTTGGTGCAAATGGGCTATGGCGCATCGCAGCGGCGCATTTGGACGGCAGAGAGCGAATTCACCAGCGCTATCGCCGAAGGCATTGCCAGCGACAAAGACCTGACCAAAAGCTTGCTCAAAGCCTGCGGCGTGCCGGTGCCTGAAGGCCAAGTGGTCAACAGCCCTGAAGAAGCCTGGGAAGCTGCACAAAGTATCGGCCTGCCGGTGGTGGTCAAACCGTCAGACGGCAACCACGCCCGCGGTGTGACACTGGATTTGCGCAAGCAGCACGACATCGAAGCCGCCTACCATGTCGCCTACCCCGAAGGCAGCGACGTGATGGTTGAGCGCTTTATTCCCGGCGACGAGCACCGTCTGCTGGTAGTTGGCGGCAAAGTGGTGGCAGCGGCGCGCGGCGAGCTGGTCAGCATCACTGGCAACGGCCATTCGAGTGTGGTGGAGCTGATCGACGCCCAACTCAACTCTGACCCACGCCGTGGCCACGAAGAGGAATACCCGCTTGAAGTCATTGACGTACACAGCAACGTGGCCGTCCAATTGGAGCTTAAGCGCCAAGACCTGACACACGACGCTGTCCCCGTCGCCGGGCGTCAAATTGTGGTGCAGCGCAATGGCAACGTGGCGGTCGATTGCACCGATGACGTACACCCAGAGGTGGCTTACATCGCCCAGTTGGCCGCCCGCGTGGTCGGGCTGGACATTGCTGGCATCGACATGGTGGCGCAGGACATCTCCAAACCGCTGCACGCGCAGGGCGGCGCGATTGTTGAAGTCAACGCCGGGCCGGGTCTGCTGATGCACCTGAAGCCTGCCGTGGGTGCCTCGCGCCCGGTGGGGCAGGCGATTGCCGAGCATTTGTTTCCCCTAGAAGAAAGCCCACCGGGCCAAGAGGCTGGCCGCATTCCGGTGGTCGGCGTCGCCGGCACGCGCGATACCGCCACCGTGGCGCGCTTGGTGGCGTGGCTGTCGCACCTAAGCGGACATTACACCGGCCTGGCCTGCAAAAACGGGATGTGGATGAACCAGCGCTGCGTCGATCAGCGCGACAGCGCCCATTGGGAAGGCGCACACCGTCTGCTGGTCAGCCAAATGGTGCAAGCGGCGGTGATTGAAAACGACGCCCGCACTATCTTGCAAGACGGTTTGGCCTACGACCGCTGTACCGTCGGCGTCGTCACCGATATGGACGGCTTTGAAGGTTTGGCCGAGTTCGATATCAAAGAAGCGGCGCAAATGGGCAAAGTGTTGCGCACCCAAGTCGATGTGGTGCTGCCCAGCGGCGCAGCGGTGCTCAATGCCGACGAGCCTGCCGTAGCCGACTTGGCGCGCTTGTGTGACGGCGCTGTCATCCTCTACAGCACCGATGCCAACAACCCGGCTGTGGCG
>CAIRYF010000142.1 GCA_903882725.1 uncultured Simplicispira sp. | reverse complement strand
TGCTTGTAGAGTCGGATTCCAGACGAGTCGATACACGTGGTTCATGCGCATTCCTTAGGCAGTTCGGTAAGGAATGAAGTTTTACGAATATCAAAAAATTCGTCTATCGACTTTGCGCAGTAGGTACCGAAAAAGCGCAGTTGCTAAAAATAATTTTCAGTGATGCTTACCGCTAAGCGTTTGCGAAGGCAATTCACCAAATTGGTGCCGGTAGTAGCGCGCAAAGTCCCCCAAATTGGGGAAATAGGGCCCCGCCAAAGATGTGACCGACTCAGAGGCATCGGCATGTAAGAGCTTGGAGCGAATGGCGTGCAGCTTTTGTGCAGTCAACCACTGCATTGGGCTGCACCCAGCGTGCTTTTTGAAAGCCATTTGCAGGCCGCGCGCCGAAAGGCCGCTGAATTTTTCCAGATCGGTCAGCGTCAGGCCCGACTCCAGATTTGCGCGCATGTAGTCGCAAAGCTGCGCGATAAGCGCGGCGCTGGCGGTGGTGCGCGGCATGTCCGCGCTGGGCGACGCCGCGTCCGGCAGCAACATCATGGCGATGTGGCGATACAGCAGGTCTTGGATGCCCAATTGGGTTAGTGCCTCGGCATCGCGTTCGTACAAGTCTATGAGCGAGCCAACGTGCTGCAAGACGGCGCTCAAAGGCTTGCCAGCCACCGCAAGCGGGACAACGCGCGGGCTTTCCAGGTTCAGGGCCAGCGCAGCGTTGACTGGTACGCCGAGCATGGCGCGCGCCGTAGCTTGCAGCACCCGGGGTTCAAACTGAAGCGAGACTTGGCTACAGGTGCCGCCGTGGCCTTTGACTTGGCCACTGCCCTGCGGGAAGTACATGCCCCCCGCGCCAGCACCACATTGGTGGGTCCGACCGTCCAGAAAACTATCGAATTCTCCAGTGAGGGGAATCTTCAGCGTTGCATTGGTCGTTGAAGACCGGTCTACATAAGAGGGAGACATCGCCACCGCGACCACTCGCATCGCCGTCAGCTGCACAAAATTCATTCGACTGCTGAATTCGCTTGGGCAGCCAATCGGGTCATACGCGTTGACACCGGGGTAAATCTGGTTCATGCGATCACCCAAAACCCTGTGGTCAGTCTGCCTTTCGGCACCGCGCGCGCCAAAAAGAAGTGTTGGAAGAGGAGCAGTCATAGTGGGCAGACCATATTCATAAAAAGCATTCAATTACCTTTTGCTGATATTGTCGGCATACGCCAACCTAGCGACTTGATCTTGGTCAAAACTAAAGTGTTTGCACTTCGCCACGCAGCGTGTAACTGCGTGTCTCGGTAATTTTGACGTCGACCAATTGGCCGACCATGCGGGGCTGTCCGACGAAGTTGACCACCCGGTTGCACTCGGTGCGGCCCATCAGCTCGCCGCCGTCGCGTTTGCTTTTGCCTTCCACCAGAATGCGCTGCACCGTGCCTAGGCGGCTCTCGGAGATGCGGGTGATGTTGGCGTTAATAGCCGCTTGCAGGGTTTCCACCTCACCACGCAGCGTGTAACTGCGTGTCTCGGTAATTTTGACATCGACCAATTGGCCGACCATGCGAGGCTGTCCGACAAAGTTGACCACCCGGTTGCACTCGGTGCGGCCCATTAGCTCGCCGTTGTCGCGCTTGCTTTTGCCTTCGACCAG
>CAIRYF010000141.1 GCA_903882725.1 uncultured Simplicispira sp. | reverse complement strand
TGGGTCTGCAGCGCCCACTGTTGCAACTCAACGCCAGCATTGCCGGCCCGCTGGCACAACCTGGCCCGCTGGCGCTGGTATCGCAGTCTGGCGCACTGACATCCGCCATTCTTGACTGGGCCAGCAGCAACGGTGTGGGGTTCTCCTCCGTCGTTTCTTTGGGCCCCAATACTTCGCTTGGCTTGGCCCAAGTGCTGGACTTTTTGGCACACGACCGCCAAACCCAAAGCATCGTGGTTTACATGGAGGGCATCAGCAATGTGCGCAACTTCATGAGCGCGCTGCGTTCGGCTGCCAATGCCAAGCCGGTGGTCGTCCTTAAGGCCGGTCGCAAGCCCGCTGGCAACGAGGCGGCGCAAACCCACAGCGGCACCATTGTCGGCAGCGACGATGTGTTTGATGCCGCCTTGCGCCGCGCTGGTGCGGTGCGCGTGCATTCGTTTGTTGAGCTGTTTTCTGCCGCTAAATGCTTGGCCTCGCGCTACCGCCCGGTGGGTCGGCGCTTGGGCATCATTGCCAACGGCGGCGGCCCTGGCGTGCTGGCGGCCGATTGGGTCAATGAAATCTCGCTTGAATTGGGCCGCCTCTCGCCCGAGTCAGCTAACACCTTGCAACCCAAGCTGTCACCGCTGGCCTCGCTGACCGACTTGATTGACCTGTCCGAGCACGCCAGCCCCGAGGATTACCAAGCCGCCATCGAAGCCGCTGACAAAGACCGCCAAATCGATGGTGTATTGGTCATTTACTCGCCCCGCCCCGGCACCGACCCCGACGCCGTGGCCCATGCACTGGCCACCGCCAAACAACGCATGGGAAAACCCTTGCTGACCTGCTGGATGGGTGATGCCACGGTGGCCACTGGGCGCAGTACGCTGAAAGCGGCCAACATCCCCACCTTTCGCACCCCGGAAGCGGCGGTGGGCGCGTTTGGCAATATCGCCTCGTTCTACCAAAATCAGCAGTTGCTGCAACAAACGCCGCCGCCGCTGTCGTCACTGGCCAAACCCGACATTGAGGGCGCACGTTTAGTCATTGAGAGCGCGCTGGCCGAGCGGCGCAACATCCTGACCGAGATGGAGTCCAAAACACTGCTGGCAGCATTCCACATTCCAGTCACGCAAACCATTTTGGCGCGCAGTGCCCACGAAGCGATGATGATTGCTACCCAAATGGGTTTTCCGGTGGCGCTGAAGATCGACTCGCCCGACATCACCCACAAGTCCGACGTCGGTGGGGTGGCGCTGAACATCATGAACGGTGCCTCTGCGCGCGACACTTACACCGACATGGTGCAGCGCGTCTCACGCTTGCAACCCAATGCACGCATCAACGGCGTAACAGTGCAAGTGATGGCACGCACCCGCCGGGGGCGTGAAATTTGCATTGGTCTGGTCGCCGACGATCCGTTTGGCCCAGTCATCTCTTTTGGTGCTGGCGGCACCATGATCGAGCTGATTAACGACAAAGCGATGGAGCTGCCGCCGCTGAATAAATTTTTGGCCCACAGCCTGATTGAGCGCTCGCGCGTGGCCACCACTTTGGGCGCTTGGCGCGGTGCCAACGCCACCAACGGCGACGCTTTGGACGAAATTTTGCTGCGCGTCTCGGAAATGGCCTGCGAGCTGCCACAGCTGCGCGAGATGGACATCAACCCCATCATCGTTGACGAATTTGGTGCGGTGGCAGTCGATGCACGCATCGCCATCAAGCACGCCCCCCAGACTGCCAGTGGCCGGGGCAGTCACCGCTACAACCACTTGGCCATCTTGCCCTACCCAGCGCGCTATGAGCAGGTCTGGCCTTTGAGCGGTGGCGGCCAGTACACCATTCGCCCGATTCACCCCGGCGACGCCCATATGCTGCAAGCGCTGGTGCAAAGTTTGTCGCCACAAAGCCGCTACTACCGCTTTGTTTCTTCGATGGCCGAGCTGCCGCCGTCGATGTTGGCGCGTTTTACGCTGATTGACTACGACCGCGAAATGGCGTTGGTCGCCATCGTCAAGCAGCGCAGCGCCGACGCCGACGGCCATATCGTCGAGACCGAGCGCATGGTGGGCGTTTCACGCTACGTCACCAACCCCGACAGCTCCAGCTGCGAATTTGCCTTGGTGGTCTCTGACGACTTCAACGGCAAAGGACTGGGTTCGCGGCTGATGCTCAGCATCATGGATGTGGCGCGCGACAAGGGTTTGAGCGAAATCGACGGCTTGGTGCTGGCCAACAACCCAGATATGCTCAAATTGATGCGCCGCTTGGGCTTTAGCATCAAGTCTTACGCCGAAGACCCAGACTTCAAAATCGTCACACACAAGCTGTAAGCAGCTAGCTGCCCAGTCTGCCCATTTGCCATGCAGCGCGTACAAGCAACCCAGTCTTACCCGCTGTATGGCACGGCTGCCACGCAGCGCATCGAACACCACGCCGCAGCGCAACTTCCCGCCCACACGTTGATGCAGCGCGCTGGTGTGGCTGTTGCGCGCTTGGCACGGGCCTTGGCCCCACACGCCCGCACCATTTGGATCGCCTGTGGCCCCGGTAACAACGGCGGTGACGGCCTGGAAGCCGCCCTGCACTTGCAACGCCCCGGCGTGCGCGTGGTCGTTACGTGGTTGGGCCAACCAGAGCGCGCACCGGCAGACGCGCACCAATCTTGGCTGCGCGCTCGCCACGCCGGGGTGCAGTTTGCCGACCGCGCCCCGGCAAATTTGGATGCTGCCGACCTGTGCATTGACGCGCTGCTAGGCCTTGGTTTATCGGCCCACAGTCGCCCATCTAACGGCCCCCTACAGCAACTGTTGCAAGCCCTGCACTGCAGCCCCGCCACCGTGCTGGCCATCGACCTGCCCAGCGGCTTAGACGGCGACAGCGGCCAATACGCCACCGACTTGGCACCCGAGCCCACTCAGCACAGCCCAAACCGGGGCGCACGCCACACCCTGAGCCTGCTGACGCTCAAACCCGGCCTGTTCACCGGCGCCGGGCGCGACGCTGCGGGCACGGTGTGGTTTGACGACCTGAGGTGTTCACCCGCCCTCGAAGCGCCCAGCGCCTGGCTCAGTGGGCCCGCACCCTGCGCCCCGCGCAGCCACGCCAGCCACAAAGGCAGTTATGGCGACGTAGCCGTCATCGGCGGCGAAGGCTTGCACGCACGCGGCTTGGGCATGACCGGCGCGGCGCTGCTGGCAGGCCGCGCCGCCTTGCACAGCGGCGCGGGCCGGGTCATGGTGGCACTGCTGGACGGCGGCGAACTGGCGCTAGACCTGCTACAGCCCGAGCTGATGTTGCGCCGCTTTGACGCCTTGCAGCTGGAGCACATCACCGTGGTGTGCGGTTGCGGTGGTGGCGACGCCGTGCGCGCCGTGCTGGCACCGGTGCTGCAACGCGCGGCGCAGCTGGTGCTGGATGCCGATGCACTCAACGCCATCGCCGCAGACAGCGCCTTGCAAGCAGCCCTGCAAGCACGCGCGCAGCGCGACCAGCCCACGGTTCTGACACCGCACCCGCTGGAAGCTGCGCGCCTGCTGGGCAGCAACACCAACACCAACATCAACGCCGCCCACGTTCAAGCACAGCGTTTACAGGCTGCGCAACAATTGGCAGAGCGCTTTGGCTGCGTTGTAGTGCTGAAAGGCTCGGGCACGGTGGTAGCAGCGCCGAGCCAGATAGCCCACATCAACCCGACTGGCAACGCCCGCTTGGCCAGCGCCGGTACCGGTGACGTGCTGGCCGGGATGATCGGCGCGCGCTGGGCGGCGCACAGCGCCAGCAGCAGCACCACCACCACCAACCATATGGCCAGCGCATTTGACGCCGCCACCAGCGCCGTCTTCGCCCATGGCTTGGCAGCCGACGGCTGGCCGGCTGAACAAGCACTCACCGCCAGTTTGCTGGCGCAGCACGCTGGGCAGCTTAATTTATAGCCAAAACAGCCTTCAGCCCTTATACAACAAGCGCTTATAGCTCTATTTTTAATAGCAAAAAGAGCCTAAAAAAGCTCTTTTTGTGAACTCCCTTAGATGCCTATCAGGCACCCAGTCAGGCGGTTAGGTGCGCTTTTTGCGCTCTTTGGTTTTCTTCTCGGGCACCGCTTTGGTTACCGCTTTGCTCAATAAGGCCGCTTTTTGCGTCGAAGGCTTGCGCGCAGCAGGCTTACCGACCGATTGACTGGCAGATTGACCGGTCGACTTGCCAACAGAGTGTGCGCCGCTGCGCTCTTTGGCACTGCGTGGGGACAGGGCATCGCCCTCGGTGATAAGGCGAAAGTCAATGCGCCGGCCATCCAAATCAACCCGGCTGACCTGCACCCGCACGGGCGTGCCCAAGGCAAAGCGCATACCGCTGCGTTCGCCGCGCAATTCTTGGCGTGTTTCGTCGAATTTGAAGTACTCGCCGCCCAACTCAGTGATGTGTACCAGCCCTTCAACATACATCTCATCGAGGGTGATGAACACGCCAAAGCTGGTGATGGCGCTGACCTTGCCGTTGAACTCTTCGCCCAAGTGCTGCTGCATATATTTGCACTTGAGCCACGACTCGACATCGCGGCTGGCCTCGTCGGCACGGCGCTCGTTGGCGCTGCAGTGCAGGCCAGCGGCTTGCCACGACTGGGTTTCGACCAGTGCCGCGCCGGTTTCTTTTTTGCGCGGTTTTTCGCCTGCGGCCAAGGGCGGCGCTACGCGAGCAGCTAGGCGCTTGGTCAGCTTGGCGTGCGCTTCGCCCGGCAGCGGCAAGGCTGGCAAACGGTATTTGGTCTTGCCCAAAATGGCTTTGATGACGCGGTGTACCAGCAAATCGGGGTAGCGCCGAATTGGGCTGGTGAAGTGCGTGTAAGCGTCAAAGGCCAAGCCAAAGTGGCCGTTATTTTCGGGCGTGTAAATTGCCTGCTGCATCGAGCGCAGCAGCATGGTGTGAATTTGCTGGGCATCGGGGCGGTCTTTGGTGGCCTCGGCAATGGCTTGGTATTCTGCCGGGCGCGGGTTGTCGCTGATCGTCAGGCCCACGGCCATGGCTTTCAGGTAGGTGCGCAGAATGTCCTGCTTTTCTGCGGTCGGGCCTTCGTGTACGCGGTACAGGCCGTGCTGCTTGCCTTGGGCAATAAAGTCGGCGCTACAGACGTTGGCAGCCAGCATGGCTTCTTCAATCAGGCGGTGGGCATCGTTGCGCGTGCGCGCCACGATTTTCTCGATACGGCCACTGTCGTCGCAGACAATTTGTGTTTCAGTGGTTTCAAAATCGACCGCGCCGCGTGCCTGGCGAGCAATCAACAGCGCACGAAACACATCGTGCAAATTGAGCAAATCGGGCAGGCGCTCTTGGCGTTTGGCAGCTTCTGGCCCGCGCGTATTGCCCAAGATGGCCGCCACTTCGGTATATGTCATGCGGGCATGACTGCGCATCACCGCCGGGTAGAACTGGTAGGCGTGTATCTCGCCGGTGCTGGTGACCAACATATCGCAGACCATGCACACACGCTCAACATCGGGGTTGAGCGAGCACAGGCCGTTACTGAGCTTTTCGGGCAGCATGGGAATGACACGGCGCGGAAAATACACGCTGGTAGCGCGATCGTAGGCATCAATGTCAATCGCGCTGCCGGTCTGCACGTAGTGGCTGACATCAGCAATCGCCACCAGCAAGCGCCAGCCCTTGCCGCGCCCTACTTTGGCTGGCTCGCAATACACCGCGTCGTCAAAGTCGCGCGCATCTTCGCCATCGATAGTGACCAGTGGCACATCGGTCAAATCGATGCGCTGGTTTTTGTCTTGTGCGCGCACATGGTCTGGAAAACCTTGGGCCAACGCCAAGCAAGCGGGTGAAAACTCATGCGGCACGCCGTATTTGCGCACGGCGATTTCAATTTCCATGCCTGGATCATCGACCTCGCCCAGCACTTCGGTGATGCGCCCGACCGGCTGGCCAAACAGCGCTGGTGGCTCGGTCAGCTCGACTACCACCACTTGGCCGGGCTTGGCAATGGCCAATGCACCAGTGGGAATCAACACATCTTGGCCATAGCGCTTGTCTTCGGGCGCGACCAGCCAGACGCCGCTTTCTTGCAGCAGGCGGCCAATCAAAGGCTGCGCTGGGCGTTCGACAATCTCCACCACACGGCCCTCAGGGCGACCGCGCCGGTCTTGGCGCACGATACGCACCAGTACACGGTCTTTGTGCAACACCGCACGCATCTCATTGGGCGGCAAAAAAATATCGGACTGGCCGTCGTCACGGATGACGTAGCCGTGGCCGTCGCGGTGCCCCTGCACCACGCCTTCAATTTCATCAGAAGGGTGTGCGGAGTGTGTATTGGAGTTCATTTTTTTAATATACAATCTTAGACTTTCCTGAAATGCCCAGGTGGCGGAATTGGTAGACGCACTAGTTTCAGGTACTAGCGAGTAACATCGTGGAGGTTCGAGTCCTCTCCTGGGCACCAAGTTTAACGAGAAGCCGCTGCAAGTCAGCGGCTTTTTTATTGCCTA
>CAIRYF010000140.1 GCA_903882725.1 uncultured Simplicispira sp. | reverse complement strand
CTGATTGAGCCGGGGATAGTCTTCGCCCTTGTCAATCTGGCTGACATAGGCTTTGGCGGTGTAATACTGCGAGCGCTTGTCAAACCAGGGCTGGTCCCTGACCTGCATTTCAACCAGAAAGCTGATGCCGCGCTGGTCCACCGCCTTGATATCGAGTGTGGTTTCCTTGAACATCGGCAAGTCCGGTGGCTGCCAGGGGTTGTTCAGCGTCACTTGTGCGATGCGTTTGTCGCCCTGCAAATCGAGCACGGCGTTGAGGAATCCAATCAATATCGGTTTGTGCTGTTCGTTGCCAAAGATTTTCTTGAAGGCGATGTCGGTTTTGACGTCAACGAATTGCATGGGCTTGGCCTTTGGGGTGGGTGGCAAGTTTTGCGACACAGGCGACGCAACAGGGCTTGCAAGGCGCAAATTGTAGGTTCGGGCTTGCTGTGGTCCGGTCGGAATCGGGGTGACACCAAAGCCATTTGACTGACCTTTGTGGGAGTGGCACCGCAGCGGGCAGCCGAGAACCGATGGGCCGCTATGGCTGGCGCTGCGACTGCCGCTTTGGGAGCGGCCCCGGCCGCGATGGGATGGCTTCGTTGCTGAGCCGGATCACGGGGTTGCCGCCGACCAGCTCGAAGCTGAAGCTGGCGTTGGGGCTTTGCGGTGTGATGGTAAAGCGGCTGCCGTCGCCCAGCGCAATGGTGATGGGCAGCATCTGCCCGTTGGCGTCGGCGCTGGTGCGGTTGGCCAGCGCGTAGGCGTCGTTGAGTTCCGGCACCTGTTCGGCACTGTGGGGCATCGGCGTCAGGCCGCCGGCGCTGACTTGATTTGGTCAGAGGGTCGTGGATTGCGCGTTATCCCATTTCTTACCATTGATTTAATGGGAAATTTTCCCACAAACAGAGTGCTGAATTATGATGCACACTTGTCGCGAACTGGCTTTTATGTGCCGGGCTGGGCTCGAGCCCATAAAAGATAGCCGAACTCTCATCAGGCATGCTCCATGAACACTTCACTTTCACCGCTGGGTCGCTTACTCGTCTGGATTGGGCTGCTGCTGGCGTTGCTGGCCAGTCCGTTGGCCGGCGCCGCCGACGACTTTTTGCCCCCAGAAAAGGCATTCAGGGTCAGCGCCCGGGTGCTCGACGCCCGCACCGCACGCATCGAGTGGGCGATTGCCGACGGCTACTACCTGTACCAGGAACGGCTACTGGCCAGCAGCGCCACACCGGGCGTACAACTCGGCGCTTTGTCCACACCCAAAGGCAAAGAGAAGTTTGACCCCAATTTCAACAAGGCCATGGTGGTGTATTACCACCAGACTTACCTCGACGTGCCGGTGCAACAGGCCAACGGGCCAATCACGCTCAGCGTGGGCTACCAGGGCTGTGCCGACGCCGGACTGTGCTACCCGCCCACCACGGTCGAGGTGGCGCTGCAACTCAAGGCCTTTGGTGCCAGCGCCGACCAGATCAGCCTGCAAGGCGGTGACGCCGGCTTTGGCGGTGCCACCAGCAGCAGCAGCCCGTCAGCCGCCAGCCAGTCCGCGTCGCCCGTTTTGGCATCAAATCCGGCTCCAGCACAGACCCCACCTGCGCCAGCTGCTACTGATTCAATAGCGTCGGCGCTG
>CAIRYF010000139.1 GCA_903882725.1 uncultured Simplicispira sp. | reverse complement strand
CCCACAGCGACACGCTCCAGCTGAAATTAAAAACATACTTGGCCAACGCCCAGCCCACCGCGCTGGCCACCAAGGACGCCAAAAAGCCCGCCAGCAAGCCGATCCCGGCCAACTCAATCCGCTGCACCTGACGCAGCAAACTGGCGCGCGCGCCCACCGCCCGCATGATGGCAAATTCACGCGCACGCTCTTCCCGCGTGGCGGTCACGGCGGCAAACAGCACCACCAAGCCAGCTGCCAGCGTGAAAGCAAACAAAAACTCCACCGCGCGAATCACCTGATCGAGCACGCTTTGCACTTGCGCCAGCGTTGCCGCCATGTCAACGCTGGTGATGTTGGGAAACTGGCGCACCAAAGCGTTGTCAAAACCCGCCGTCTCTGGCGCACGGTAGGCGGCAAGGTAAGTGACGGCCACGCCATCCAAATGTTCGACCGGGTACATGGCAAAGAAGTTGGCGCGCATCGATCCCCATTCGACCTTGCGCAGGCTGGTGATGCGGGCGTCTTTGGTGACGCCGCCGATGTCAAAGCGCAGCGTGTCACCCAGCTTGAGTCCCAGCGTTTTGGCGATGCCGTCTTCTAGGCTGATGGCACCCGCTTCGCCCGCTGTCCAGCGCCCGGCGACGATGGGGTTGTGCGCCGGTGCCTCGGCGGCGCTGGAGAGGTTAAATTCGCGCTCCACCAAGCGCTGGGCGCGGTCTTCGCTGTAGCGGCCCGGGCCTATTGCTTCACCGTTGACAGCGACCAAGCGGCCGCGAATCATCGGATACCAGTCGTATTGCGTCACACCCGCCGCGCGCAAGGCCTGCTGAAAGGCATCGGCCTGATCGGGCTGCACGTTGATGACGAAGCGGTTGGGCGCGTTCGCTGGTGTGGCTTGGCGCCAGCTGGCCAGCAAGTCGGTGCGCAGCAGCACCAGCAGCACCAGCGCCAGCAGGCCGACCGCCAAGCTGCTGACCTGCACCACGGCATAGGCCGGGCGCGCGGCAATTTGGCGCGTGGCCAACACCAGCCAACGCGGCGCGCTGGCCTCGTTGACACTGCGACGCAGCAGCTGCACAGCCACCCACGCCAGCGCAGCAAACAACAGCACCGCAGCGGCAAAACCGCCGACCGCTATCAAACCCAGTTGCAAATCGCTGCTGACCACCAACAGCAGCGCGGCAAAACCGCTGATGCCCAACACCAGCACGGCAAGCGATGCCGGGCGCAGCGCGCCAACGTCGCGGCGCATTACCCGCAGCGGCGGCACCTGCGCCAATTGCAGCACCGGCGGCAGGCCAAACGCCAATAGCAGCGTCAGCCCCACGCCCAGGCCCAGCGCCGCTGGCCACAGGCTGGCCGCTGGCAGGGCGGACGACACCAGCCCGGCCAGCAGCAGCACAAAGACGTAATGCACCGCAAACCCCAGCGCCACACCCAGCACGCTGGCAAACAGGCCGACCAGCACAAATTCAAAGGTGTAGCTCCAGGCAATAGCGCGCTGGCTTTGCCCCAGCACGCGCAGCAAGGCCGAGGCGTCAAGGTGGCTGGCCGCAAAGCCGCGCGCCGCCAGCGCCACCGCCACAGCGGACAACAGCGCCGCCAACAACGCCACCAGGTTGAGGAATTTTTGCGCCCGCTCCAGCGTCTGCTTCATCTCCGGGCGGCCACTGCCCAGCGACTCCAGCCGCACACCGCGCACGCTGGGGTTTTGCACCTCCTGCGCTGCCCATTGGCTGAACTGCTGCACCGCTGCCGCCGACCCGGCCACAGCAAAGCGATAAGACACGCGGCTGGCTGGCTGCACCAAGCCGGTGGCGGGCACGTCGGCGGCGTTGATCATGGCGCGCGGCGCAAAGCTCATGAAGCCGCTGCCCCGGTCTGGCTCCAAGGTGATCACCCGGCCAATGCGCAGCTGCGCGTCGCCCAGCGACAAAAAGTCGCCCATCTTCAAGTCCAGTGCCTCCAGCAACGGCGCGTCCAACCAGACCTCGCCGCGCACCGGGATTTCGGGCGTAATGTACGGCGGCTTGCCCGGTGCATCGGCCACCGTCATGCGCCCGCGCAGTGGGTAGCCCGGCTGCACGCTTTTAAGCGCCACCAGTTTGGCACCGCCGCCTTGGGCGTCGCTGGCGCGCGCCATGGTCGCAAAACCCATGCTGCTGGCCGTTTGCAAGCCCAGCGCCTGCGCGCGCTGCACAAACGCCACGGGCGTGGGCACATCACTGGCCAGCACCACATCACCGCCCAGCAGTTGCAGCGCGTCGCGCTCCAAGCCGCCTTGCAGTCGGTCGGCAAAAAAGCCCACCGAAGTCAGTGCCGCCACTGCCAGCGTGACGGCAACCAACAACAGGCGCAATTCGCCAGCGCGCACATCACGCCACAGCGTGCGCCAACCCAGGCGTAAAAAAGAAAAATCCATGTAAGCAGCTCCATTTAAGCCTGTCTCCGTCAAACCTTTTGGGACAAGGCGGTGCATCTTGCCGCCTTTGTTAAAAACAAGATAAAAAATGGCTTGACATTCTGCTGTCACATCGACTGCACACAGTAAGGACACCAAGGCCGCAGGCCTGGGATCCGGCGCTTGTATTTGGCCGGGGCGTTTCAAAAAAACCTCTGGGTAGCGCACAGCGCCCGATCACACACCCATGCACGTCTTCAAGCTCTCCCTTCCTCCCCCCGGCGCGCTGGGCAAGCGCCTGCTGTCCATCTTTCTTGCCGTGCTATTGCTGGCACTGTTGGGCTCGGCCATTGGCATTTGGTCAATTCGC
The DNA here is from genome assembly GCA_903882725.1 of uncultured Simplicispira sp. Classification (GTDB taxonomy): domain Bacteria; phylum Pseudomonadota; class Gammaproteobacteria; order Burkholderiales; family Burkholderiaceae_C; genus Simplicispira. The sequence continues at coordinate 5,637 of CAIRYF010000139.1, read as the reverse complement.
CAAATTCACCACGCCATGGAACATGGGGTGCAGCAAAGCGTGAACACCGAGCGTTTGGTGGCCGACGCCTACCGCTATCAGGCGATTAACGCCGAGCGTTACAAAGCCATGGCCCTGAGTTCTGAGCCTGAGGTGGGCGAAATTTTGGGCAGGGATATTGAAACCGCAGAAAAAAACTACGAGGCCCTGCTGGCCGCCTTGGCCCAGCGGCTGCAAACCAGCCCAGATCAACCTTTGCTGACGCACATCCGCACTACCGGCAGCGACTTCGCCCAGGCCCGCACCGAATTGGTGGCCGCCCGCGATTCGGGCCTGACTTCGCGCATCCAGCAGGTCTATAACCAGCGCTTCTTGCCAGCGTCCAACGCCCTTTTAGCAGCGCTGGACACGCTGGTGGGGGCGCAACGCAATGCATTGGATGCAGGCGCGGTAGAGGTGGCCAATCGGGGGGCCATGGCCCGCGCTGCGCTCTGGATTTTTGGCGCACTGTCGCTGGTACTGGGTACATTTCTGGCCCTGTGGATGGTGCGCAGCATCACGCGCCCGATTGCACTGGCCGGTGCCACTGCTGACCGCGTGGCCAGGCTCGATCTGCGCCAAGACATTGCCGGACATGAGCGTGATGAGGCCGGCCGTATGTTGTCCTCGCTGGCCGTGATGCAACACGCCTTGCGCGCACTGGTGGCACAGGTGCGTGGCTCGGCACACAACGTCAGCAGCGCTGCGGCAGACATCGCACACGGCAACAGCGACCTTTCCAGCCGCACCGAAGAAACCGCCGCCAGCCTGCAACAAACCGCAGCGGCGCTGGAGCAAATCATGGTGCGCGTCTACCAATCTGCCGCCACGGCCCACCAGGCCCAGGAGATGGCAGCGACAGCCACCGCAGTGGCCCAACAAGGCGGCGAAGTCGTCAGCCAAGTTGCCGCAACGATGCAAGACATTCAACAATCGGCCAGCAAAATTAGCGACATCATCGGTGTGATTGACGCCATTGCCTTCCAGACCAACATCCTCGCACTCAACGCTGCCGTTGAAGCGGCGCACGCAGGCGCGCAGGGGCGCGGTTTTGCCGTGGTAGCTGCCGAGGTGCGCAGCCTAGCGACGCGCTCGGCCAGAGCGGCGCAAGAAATCAAGGCGCTCATCACCGCTTCTGCCGAGCAAGTCAGCGTGGGGGCCACTTTGGTGGGCAGCGCAGGTGCCACCATGCGCCGCATCATGGATTCGACGCAGCAGGCGCAGCACCTGTTGACCGAAATTACCTCGGCCACACAAGCCCAAAACCACGATATGTCCCAGGTCGGCAGTGCCGTTGCGCGGCTGGACCAAATGACGCAGGCCAATTCGGCCTTGGTAGAGGAGTCTGCGGCCGCATCGGCCAGCCTGCGCAGCCAAGCGCAGGAACTGTCGGCACTGATCAGCCGCTTTGTGTTGCCCGATCAGCCATCGCCAGTGGGCTGGTGCAATGCCCCAGAGGCACGCGCAGTGCCTGGAGGCTATACCCCCTCGCCACTGCAGTTGGCGTGACGATAAGCGTGTCTTTTTAAAATAAGCATAAAAACCGCCTCTATCCCTTTAGATACGTGCGGTTATAGCTATTATTTTTGATAGCTTTGCTGCTTAAGCCACCGGCACGATGGGCACGTACAACTCGCCGCCGGTGCCACGGAACTCGGCGGCTTTGTCGGCCAGGCCTTTGGCGGCAAATTCGCGCACTTCTTGGGTGATTTTCATAGAGCAAAACTTGGGGCCGCACATCGAGCAAAAGTGCGCCACTTTGGAGGCGTCCTTGGGCAGGGTTTCGTCGTGGAAGGCTTGCGCAGTTTCGGGGTCCAGGCCCAAGTTGAATTGGTCTTGCCAGCGGAAGTCAAAACGCGCTTGCGAGAGGGCATCGTCGCGCGAGCGTGCGCCCGGGTGCCCCTTGGCAACGTCAGCGGCGTGGGCGGCGATTTTGTAGGCAATGATGCCTTGCTTGACGTCGTCGCGGTCGGGCAGGCCCAAGTGCTCTTTGGGCGTGACGTAGCACAACATGGCCGTGCCCATCCAGCCAATCATGGCGGCACCGATGGCGGAGGCGATGTGGTCGTAGCCCGGCGCGATGTCGATGGTCAGCGGGCCCAGGGTGTAGAACGGCGCTTCGTGGCAGGTTTTGAGCTGCTCGGTCATGTTGGCTTGGATCAGGTGCATTGGCACATGGCCCGGGCCTTCAATCATGGTTTGCACGTCGTGCTTCCACGCCACTTGCGTCAGTTCGCCCAGGGTGTGCAGTTCGGCAAATTGCGCTTCGTCGTTGGCGTCGCTGGCGCAGCCGGGGCGCAGGCCGTCGCCCAAGCTGAAGGCCACGTCATACGACTTCATGATGTCGCAGATGTCTTCAAAGTGCTCGTACAAAAAGCTCTCGCGGTGGTGCGCCATGCACCACTTGGCCATGATGGAGCCACCGCGCGAGACGATGCCGGTGCGCCGTGCTGCCGTCAGGTGGATATACGCCAAGCGCACACCGGCGTGGATGGTGAAGTAGTCCACGCCCTGCTCGGCTTGCTCAATCAGCGTGTCACGGAAGATGGCCCAGGTCAGGTCTTCGGCAATACCGCCTACTTTTTCTAGTGCTTGGTAAATCGGCACCGTGCCAATCGGCACCGGCGAGTTGCGCACAATCCAGTCGCGCGTGGTGTGGATGTTTTTGCCGGTGGACAAATCCATCACATTGTCCGCGCCCCAGCGGATCGCCCAGACCAGCTTTTCAACTTCTTCGTCAATGCTGGAGGTGACGGCGGAGTTGCCGATATTGGCGTTGATTTTGACCAAGAAGTTGCGGCCAATGGCCATCGGCTCGACTTCAGGGTGGTTGATGTTGGCGGGGATGATGGCGCGGCCCCGGGCCACTTCATCACGCACAAATTCGGGGGTAATGATTTTGGGAATCATCGCGCCCAGCGGGTTGCCCATCAGGCGCTGCTCGCGGGCGGCGTCTTGCTGGTACTGCGCCATCCACTCGCGTTTGCCGTTTTCGCGGATCGCCACGTATTCCATCTCGGGGGTGATGATGCCGCGGCGGGCATAGTGCATTTGCGTCACGTTGGCACCGCTTTTAGCGCGCAACGGCTGGCGTTGCAGGGCAGCGGCCTCAGTGCGCAAGGTAGCTAGGCGAATGGCGTCTTCGCTTTTGCTGCCGTCGTCCAGCGCGGCGGGCGGGCGGCCTTGGTAGCGCTCAACGTCGCCACGGCCCTCAATCCAGCTGCTGCGCACGCTGGCCAAGCCTTGGCGCACGTCAATCACAGCGTTGGGGTCCGTGTAGGGGCCAGAGGTGTCGTAGACGCTGACCTGTTCACCATTGCTCAGGGCAATGTCGCGCACCGGCACGCGCACATCGGTGTGCAGCTGGCCGGGGATATAGACTTTTTGCGAAGCCGGAAACGGCGCACGAGCGCGCTGCAGCAAGTCGGCAAAGGATTCGCGGGGGAGGGAGGCAAGGGTCTCAGGGGCGTTCATGGGGCAATCTCCAGGGCAGTAACAAGTTGCGCTCCGGAGTGAATCTGTGCCCTGGTGCCCGCGCACTGTGGTGCTGCGGTGCAGGATGAGAGATCAGCTCTTCTTCCGCCGGTATCAACCGGATCAAGTTCATCGGGTTCGCAGGGGGTTCTGACCGTTACAAATCAGACCACCCGCATCTCAGTGCGTCAGCACACCCCGGAGCAAGCGCGAGTATAGGTCGGTGCAGGAAGGCGCGAGGGCACCGCCCTTGGTACACCCTTATTACCAAGCGCGCGCTGGCTGGGCAAACCCCACCGGAGCATGGCGATCGTTCTCGAACGTCACCACCTCCCAAGCATCAGGCTGGTTGAGCAGCTCGCGCAGCAGCAGATTGTTGAGCGCGTGGCCCGAGCGAAAAGCGCTGTAGGCGCCCAGCAAAGGCTTGCCAATCAAATACAGGTCGCCCATGGCATCGAGAATTTTGTGCTTCACAAACTCATCGTCGTAGCGCAGGCCATCGGCATTGAGCACTTTGTAGTCGTCCATGACGATGGCGTTATCGAGGCCACCGCCCAGCGCCAAGCCGTTGGCACGCATCATTTCGACGTCTTTGGTAAAACCAAAGGTGCGCGCCCGGGCAATATCGCGGCTGTAGTTGCCAGTGCCTAAATCAAACTCGACGCACTGGCCGGTCGAATCGACCGCCGGGTGGGCAAAGTCGATTTCAAAACGCAGCTTGAAGCCGTGGTAGGGGTCCAGCCGCGCCCATTTGGCGTTAGTGCCTTCACCTTGGCTGATTTGTACCGGACGTTTGACTCGAATCCATTTTTTGGGCGCATTTTGCAGTTCAATGCCAGCGCTTTGCAACAAAAACACGAACGATGCCGATGAACCGTCCAAAATCGGCACCTCTTCGGCAGTGATGTCGATGTACAAGTTGTCCAGCCCCAAGCCAGCGCAGGCCGACATCAGGTGCTCAACGGTGTGTATCTTGGCCTGACCGCATGAAATGGTCGAGGCCATGCGCGTATCAGTCACGGCCTGGGCTGAAACGGCAATGTCCACCGGTTCGGGTAAATCAATGCGACGAAAAACAATGCCGGTATCTGGCTGGGCCGGACGCAGGGTTAATTCCACGCGCTGGCCGCTGTGCAAACCCACACCTACCGCGCGGGTCAGCGTTTTCAGGGTGCGCTGCTGCAGCATCGGCTGGGCAGCTTGCATTAGTCGGCCTGCTTGCGCAGGAATGCGGGAATTTCCAAGTCATCCATGCCGCCCGAAGACAGCGCATCGACGCGCGCTGCGGCTTGTGTGCGGTTGGTGCGCCATACGCTGGGCACTGTCATATTGCCGTAGTCAACCTGTGGTGTGCTGGGAGCATTGACTGAAGAATGTGAAGAATGGCTGTTAACGCTGCCCATAGTGGGCGTATTAACGGGCATTTGGTAGGCCACGTTGTCGGTGCCGGTGCGCAAACCGCCTTGCACCACTTGGATGTTTTGGCGGCGTACATTTTGGCGCGACAAGCCAGTAGCGATCACGGTGACGCGGATTTCCTCGTCCAATGAATCGTCATAAGCAGCGCCGTAAATAACGTGCGCATCTGGCGAAGCGTAGGCGTTGATGGTGCTCATGGCCAGACGCGACTCGGACAACTTGAGGCTGCCTTTGCTGGCCGTTACCAGCACCAGCACACCCTTGGCACCCGACAGGTCAATGCCCTCCAGCAACGGGCAAGCAATAGCCTGTTCGGCAGCGATGCGCGCGCGATCGGGGCCGCTGGCAACGGCAGTGCCCATCATGGCCTTGCCGGGCTCGCCCATCACGGTGCGCACGTCCTCAAAGTCGACGTTCACTTGGCCGTGCTCGTTAATGATTTCAGCAATGCCGCCGACGGCGTTTTTCAGCACGTCGTTGGCGTGGGAGAAGGCCTCGTCCTGCGTCACATCGTCGCCCAGTACATCGAGCAGCTTCTCGTTCAGTACGACGATGAGCGAATCGACATTGGCTTCGAGTTCGGCCAGGCCGTTGTCGGCATTGGCCATACGCCGGCCACCTTCCCATTCAAACGGCTTGGTTACCACGCCAACGGTCAAGATGCCCATCTCTTTGGCGATACGTGCAATTACCGGTGCAGCACCGGGGACCGTGCCACCGCCCATG
>CAIRYF010000138.1 GCA_903882725.1 uncultured Simplicispira sp. | reverse complement strand
CCGCCGCGAATCAGCATATCTTTGGCGCGGCCAACGATGTTGCAGTAGCCCTCGGCGTCGATGGTGGCCAAGTCGCCGGTGTGCATCCAGCCGCCCTGTACTGTCTCGCGCGTGCGCTCCTCGTCGCCCCAATAGCCTTGCATGACTGAGTAGCCGCGCACCAGCAATTCGCCGGTAGCGCCGACCGGCACCACCTGGCCGTCAGCATCGACCACTTTGGCCTCCAGCATCGGCTGGATGCGCCCGACGGTGGAGACGCGCCGCCCCAGCGGGTCGGTAGTGGAGCTTTGGAACGACACCGGTGACGTTTCGGTCATGCCGTAGGCGATGGTGATTTCGGACAGGTGCATTTGCGCAATCACGCGCTTCATGGTCTCGATCGGGCAGGGCGAACCGGCCATGATGCCGGTGCGCAGGCGCGACAAATCAAACTCGGCAAAGCGCGGGTGCTCCAGCTCGGCGATGAACATGGTCGGCACGCCGTGCAGCGCGGTGCATTGTTCTTCGCTCACCGCTTGCAGCGTGGCCACCGGGTCAATCGACTCGCCCGGAAACACCATCGCCGCGCCGGTCGAGACGCAGGCCAGCACCGCCAATACCATGCCAAAGCAGTGGTACAGCGGCACTGGAATGCACAGACTGTCAATCTCAGAAAAACCCATCGCCTGCGCAATAAAACGCGCGTTGTTGACCACGTTGTGGTGCGTCAGCGTGGCACCCTTGGGGTTGCCGGTGGTGCCGCTGGTGAACTGGATGTTGATGGCGTCGTGGCACGACAAGCCAGTCGCCAGCGCGTCCAGCGCTGCCACGTCAACTGCGGCGCGGCCTGTCTCTAGCACCTCGGCGTAGTTGAGCATTCCGGGGGTTTTTTCGTCGCCCAAGCGAATCACCATTTGCAGCGATGGCAGGCGCGTCGATTGCAAAGCGCCGGCTTTGCACGTCGCCAGCTCGGGCGCTAGGCGCTGCAGCATCTCTAGGTAGCGCGAGCTTTTCAGGTGCTCGGCTGTTACCAGCGCGCGGCAGCCAGACAGGTTCAGGGCATATTCCAGCTCCGTGACGCGGTAGGCCGGGTTGATGTTGACCAGCACCAGTCCAGCGCGGGCGGTGGCAAATTGCGTTACCAGCCATTCCAAGCGGTTGGGCGACCAGATGCCGACCCGCTCGCCCACTTGCAGGCCCAGCGCCCGCAGGCCGCTGGCAAAGGCATCGACTTCGGCTTGGAACTGCGCCCATGTCCAGCGCACGTTTTGCTCGCGAAACACGGCGGCCAAGCGGTTGGGAAAGCGCTGCACGGTATCGGCCAAAAATTGGCCAATCGGTGCATCAGACAAAGTGGCATCGGTGCGGCCCTTGACCTGAGACAGGCCGGCCAGCGGTGCCAGATTCCAATCGGGGGTAGATGCAGGGGTGGGGGATATAGCAGACATTCAAACCTCTCCAAGTCGCGCGTGCGGGAAGCTGAACATTTTGCCGCCAACGCCCGCATCCGCCGCGACAAAAGGGTTGCAAAAGCGACCGTGCGATAGATGTACCGGTTTGGCCAGGGTGGCCCAAGCGCCCGACCTACGCAGTAAAGTGCGTACATTGCTGTTTTTTATAGGACGCCACACCATGCGCAACACGCTCAAAACTTCTACTGCCCGCCTGTTGGCGGTGTGTACCGCCGGATTGCTCGCCACCGGCTGCGTCACCACACAAGACAACGGCTATTACGGCCCAGGCCCAGGCCCAGCCCCTATGTACCCCTCTGGCGGCGTTTATGGCCCAGGTGGCTATCCGCAAGCTGCCCCGGTGTACACGCAGCCACCTTATTTTCGCAATGACGATGACCGACGCCGTTGGCAGCAAGAGAGCGAACGTGAGCGTGTACGTGAAGCCCGCGAACGTGAACGTGAACGCGAACGCGCCGCCAATCAGCGCGAACGCGAAGCGCGCGAGCGTGAGGCACGCCAGCGCGATCAGCACCAAGACCGAGCACAACAACAGCGCCGCGAACAACAAGAGCGCGAACAACGCCAGCGCGATGAAGCGCGCCGCCAGCAGCAGCAGCGCGAGCAACAAATACAGCGTGAACGTGAACGTGAACGCCAACACCAACGCCGAGATGGCGGCAGCAACAACGACCAAGGCGAAGAAAGCCGAGGCATCAAGTGGCGATAACCCAGCTTTGGCTGCGCGCCTGCACTCTATGCGACAGCCGCCGGCCCCATTCATTAGCGCAGTTGACATCCTCCGCGCCTTAAATCATTTATTTCAGGCGATTTATGCAAGCTGCCATCTCCGCCATCTCCGCCATCTCCGCCATTCCCGCCATTCCCGCTGCTGCCCGCGCCTCGGCCTCGGTCGCGTTACTGCGCAATACTGAGCGTGGCATGGAGGTGCTGCTGCTGCGCCGCCATGCCCAAGCCTCCAGCATGGCCGGGATGTATGTGTTTCCGGGCGGCAAACTGGATGCGGCTGATATCGCCTTGGGCCGCAGCGGCGGCAGTGCCCGCTTGCTTGACCAAAGCGACAGCGCGCTGCACCACAGCCTGAACGAACCGGGCACCGATGCCGCCACCGCCAGCGGCCTGTATGTGGCGGCGCTGCGCGAGGCGCTGGAAGAATGCGGCCTGCTGCTGGCCCAAGCGCTGACCCCTACAGCCCCAGTGGACGCGCTGCGCGCCCGCGCTCTGCTGGGCAGCGGTATGGCGTTTGTCGACGTG
>CAIRYF010000137.1 GCA_903882725.1 uncultured Simplicispira sp. | reverse complement strand
GGCTAGAGGCCAATTTGGCTTTAAATTGCGCGTTCATGGCGTGGCTGGCTCGGCGTTGACGTCGCCGCGAATGAGCAGGCTAAATCGGTCGTCCTGCACCGTCTCTGGGCCTTGCTGCACGGTGCGCACTACCCACACGGGCATTTCAGCGCCCACGGTGTTCATTCGCAGCACGTTGCCCGCCGCCCAGCCCGCGCCCCAGCCCAGCGCAGGCAATGTGAAGTACGCTGCGCCGGTGGCGGGGTTGACGGGGGCGCAATCTGCAGCGACGTTGCCCGTAGCAATCACGCCGACGTTTTCGCCGATCACTTCAAAGGCGGTGCTGTTGGTAAAGCGCACGACCCAGCGCTCTGTGATTGCCCCCCGGTTGGTCACCACAATCGGAAACTGCGCCGCGTTAAAAGTGGCGGTGGCCGCGTTACCAACGAGGGCGTCTTTGTAGGTGCCGTCCCACGTAAATTGGTCAAAAGGTTTGGACGTGCGCGCAAACAGGTCGCCCGCTACCAGTGCGCTAGAGACATAGCTCTGGCCCGCCGGGTAGTCGTGCGTGAGGGGCCGCGTGAAGGTAATGTCGCCGCTGATTTGCACGTCGCGCACCATCACCATGTCTTCGACGCGGTGCTCGATGGTCACCGGCTGCGCGTAGCCGCTGACACCAAAAAAAGTGACGGTGCCCGCGTCCAAGTCGGTGGTGTAGCCGGTGTGGATGGCCACGCCGTCGTTGCCCAGTACGCGCAGGCGCGATAGACGCACGCGGCCAGCGTTGAGCGTTTGGCCTGCCGAGACAGTCGCTGTCAGCCTGCCGGTGTGCCCCACCACGGCAAAGCCGCCGGCGCGAAAAATGGGCACGCGCCCATCAGACGGCAAGCGCACCGGGTCGATGCCCAGCAAGCTGGCGTCCAGCGGCAAGTAGCTGTAGGCCACAGCGCTGTAGCGCACGGTGCTGACGGCCACCGGTTCGGGGCGAAAAATTTTGCCCTGCACGTCCAGCGCAGTTTCATCAAACCATGGCTCGGCCTCGTTGCCTGCGGCCACCACGCGCGTGCCAAAGCGCAGTTTGACCAAGCCGGTGTCGTGGTTGACATTGGCCAGCACGCCTGCGCTGACCAGCTCGCCAGTAGCGGGCACGGTGATGGTCTGCACACCGCCGCTGGCGCGCGCAAATTGGACAGACAGGCTGCCCGGGCGCAGCGGCGCACTGGCGGTGCGAAAGACGTATTCGCTGTTGATTGGCTCGCCGGCGGTGGTCACGCAGCCACGGCGCTGAAACTGGTTTAACTCGCCGGGCGTCCACGAACTCAGTTGCACCGTGGCGGTGATGTAGTTGATGTTGCCGCGCACAATCCATCCCGTGCCATCGTCGGTGCGCTGTCGCAGCACGCCGTTGCCGCTGTCTTGCCACACTTCAGACAGCAGCGGCAACGGGCCACTGGGCGGCAGTGGCAGCGGGCCATCGGTCAGGCCGTAGGCAATCATGCGGCCAACCCCCAGCGTGGCGCTACCGGGCACCACGGCGGCTTTGACGTCGGGCACCAGCGCTATCTCTGGCGCAAAATCAATGGTTTCTTGCTGCGCGCTGGTGGCACCGGGTGCGTTGTACAGCAGTTTGACCCAGCCCGATTCGTCGTTGGGGTAAATGCTGGGGGCGTCAATGTAGGCGATGCCTTCGTAGTTGAGTTTGAACTTTCCGGTCGCGGCAATTAGGCTTGACGAATACTGTGGCACCGGAATTTTGATAACGGTGTCTGGCGCAAATACGACGGTGCCAGTCACGTAGTCCACCGTGCCCACCCGCACTGCGCCCAGCCACAGCGCGCCGCCTGCGTCGTCGCGCGCGTACTGCGTTGGGTCTACCCGCACACCGACACCCATATTTTTGAGCTGCTCTTGCGTGTAGGTGCTCAGGGCAGCTTCATCGGTCAACGTGGGCCAGCGCACTTCTAAGCTGCCCGGCGTGACGGCCCCCAGGCTGGCGGTCACCGCCAATTTGCCTTGGCCGTTGCGGCTGGGGTGCGTAAAGTCGTCAATTTGCTTGGGGCCAGTGACGTAGGCCACATTGATTTGTGCGCCGATAGGCGGCATGGCGTGGGGCACAAAGTCCACAGCGTCGCTGCCCGTCCACAACCGGCCCGTGGCATCGCCTGCCAGCACGCCATCAGCGCCGACGTTAGCGGTGGCGGTGGTGCCGTCTTTCTTGGGCCACGTCAATGACATTGTGCCCGGCTGCACCGCTTGGCCATAGGCCGGCGTTAATTGCAGGCGCTGGCTGGCCGATAGCGTGGCCGCTGGGTGGCGCGTCTCTTGCGTCGGTACGCCCCACTGAATGACGATAGCGCTGCCCACGTCGGGCAAAGCCCCCAAAGTCACCACAAAACTGCCCGTGTCGGCGTTGATAGTGCCTGCGCCGTAAGCGCTGTCGAGCCCCTTGAACTGGCCGTCGCCATAGTCTTGCAGCACGTACCAGCGCCCTTGCGCCATATAGCTGATGCTGGTGGTGGCGCGCTGGGGCACGGGCTGGATAAAGCCGACATAGCTCAAGCTGCGCGACTCGGGCGTGACGTCGATACAGGTGCTTTGCGGTGCGCGCAACAGCTGCGCGGCGGGCGTGTAAGTGATGGTTTTGATGCCGCTTAAAGTGCCATTGTCCAGCGTCAGCACGCCGTTGGCGTAGTCGATGGTGCCCATAACGCCGCTGGCAGTTTTAAGCTTGCCGGCGGCGTCGGCAATAGTGATGCCGCCCACCTGCACTTGCACGCTGGCGGGCAGTGCGCCGCCAGGCAGTTGCAGCGCAGCGGCGGCGCTCCATGCCGCGCTGGTGGTTACTTGCGTAGGCGTGCCAGACTGCATTGGCAGCGCGGCAGCGGCGTGCGGGATTTGCGCTGGCATGGGCACTTCAGTTTGCTGGCTGGGCACCAGCTGGGTGT
>CAIRYF010000136.1 GCA_903882725.1 uncultured Simplicispira sp. | reverse complement strand
TTTGCTGGTGCGTCTGAACGACCTGTTGTTAACGCAGCGGACTGGTTACCGCTTTCCCTGGTCAACCTGGCTTGGCACCTTTTGGCTTCAAGCCCCATCCTTTAGGGTGGGGTAGTTGACCGGGCGTCTCCTTGTCCTACGGATGGAATCACGCATGGTAGCGGTATCGACAAAATCACCGAGGTGCCTTTGCCCAGCTGGCTGCTGATATCGAGCCAACCATCGACGGTGCGGGCACGTTCATGCAGGCCTTGAATGCCAAAGGCTTTCGGTTTTGCCAGGGCCGGTGGGTCGATGCCGCAGCCGTCATCGCTAATTTCTAGCGTCAACACGCCTTCGCAGTCGGACAAGTCAATGCAGACCTGCGCGGCGGCGGCGTATTTAGAAATGTTGGTCAGCGCTTCTTGGGCCGTGCGGTAGGCCACCAGTTGCACTGCATTGGTCAGCACCATGCTGGCGGCGCTGGTGCGCATTTGGGTGGGCACACCGGTGCGCCGCTCAAAGCTGTCGGCCAGCCATTGCACGGCAGCAACCAAGCCTTGGTCGAGAATCGGTGGGCGCAGATTCATCATGATGCGTTGGCTGGCACCTAGGGCGTGTTGCAGCATCTGGGTGGCGGCTTGTGTGTGTTCGCGCACTTGCGTTTGTGTGGTGTGGCGGGCGACCCACGCTAAGTCAAACCGGATGGCGGTTAACGCACCACCGATATCATCATGGATTTCGCGGGCAATGGCGGCGCGTTCTTGCTCAATCGAGCTTTGCAAGTGCTCTGTTAGATCGGCCAGCCGCCGCTGCGAGGCCGCCAAGTCGGCAATAGCGCGCTCGCGTGCCAGTCGGGCATCGTGGACTTCACAGGCGCGCTGGATCACATGGGGCAGGCGTGCCATGTCGTCCTTGAGCACGTAGTCGGCCATGCCCAAGCGGATGGCGTCTACCGCTGCTGCCTCACCAATGGCACCAGATAGCAAGATGAAGGGCGGATGTGTTTTTTGCTGCGAGACCTCGCGCCAAGCATCCAAGGCAGTGAATCCAGGCAATCGATAGTCTGCCAAAATGACATCAAATTGTTCTGACAATGCCAACTGCATGAAATTCTCTAGCGTGTCAGCGTGCGCCATGGCGAAGGCCATGCCTGCGCGGCGCAAAGTGGCGACGGTCAGGCGATGATCAATCAGCGAGTCTTCTAAATGCAGGATGTGAAGAATGTGCAAAGGGTGCTCAGGAGCTGCGGTCACTATAGGCGCTATCATGGAATACAAATTGGAACAGGCGTAGGCGGTGATTTTTTAGCGTCAAAGTGATAAGTGTGCCCCTATGTTCTGCACTGTCAGTGCTTTTTGCGGTTTGGCGTATTCTCGAATACGCCGGTGCAAGGGCTGTTCGCTGCCTGTAATGATGGAGAAACGATGCAATCAACGCTAGCAAAATCTGGTGGCCCGGGAGTGCAGGTGTCTGTCATGGTCGCGGCAGAGTTGCAGGACTCTTTGCTGGTTGTGATGCATGACCTGCACCGTCTGGAAGGGCTGCTAAGTCACGCAACGGATAATCTCCTTGTGCGTTTTGGCGAAGCAAACGATACGCTGACCGAGGTTGTGGTGGGCGACTCGCCGGAGCTGGCTGCGGTACGTACTGCATTGCGTGCGGCCGTGACTGAATTACAGTTCCAAGATATGGCTTCGCAATTGATTTGGCACACCACCAAGGTACTGCAAGGTTGTGCTTTTAGGTTGGCTGCCGAAACCATGGGAGAGGACGAGGGGGAGGAGGCTGCACCGTTTATCGACATGGCACCTGATCGCCCGAATCCAGTGACCCAAAGTGAGATGGAAGCAGGATCGATCGACTTATTTTGACGATTACAGTCCTAGTTAACCTATATATTTAAGTGAGTTGGAGTTATACATGCAATCGATCCTCGCCGTTGATGACTCTCCGTCCATGCGGAAAATGGTGTCTTTCACTCTGACCGGTGCTGGCTACCAAGTGATCGAGGCAGTCGATGGCCAAGATGCCTATGAAAAGGCGCAAAGCCACGAAATTCATTTAGTGTTGGCAGATCAGAATATGCCCAATTTAGACGGCATTGGGTTGACGCGCAAGTTGCGTGAGCACCCTAAGTTCAAGACTATTCCAATTTTAATTTTGACGACCGAATCCAGCGACGAAATGAAGCAAGCGGGGCGCAGCGCAGGCGCTACTGGATGGTTAGTCAAGCCCTTTGACCCGAGCCGACTCATTGAAGTCATTCGGAAAGTAATCCGTTGACCGCCATGGGGCGTGATAGCAAGCACACAGGAGCACCACATGGGTGAAATCCATCAAGAAGGATCTGGCGCAGGTGCAGATTTTGACCTGACCCAGTTTTATCAGATCTTCTTTGAGGAAGCTGGAGAAAATTTAGACCAGATGGAGCATATTTTGCTCGATTTGGATTTGGGCAGCGCCAATGATGAGGAGCTGAACGGCATTTTTCGCTGTGCGCACTCTATTAAGGGGGGGGCCGCAACGTTTGGATTTTCTGATGTGGCAGAGCTGACGCACCATATGGAGTCGTTGCTCGATCGCTTGCGACGCCATGAAATTCAGCCAATACCTGAAATGGTGGATGTTCTTCTAGAGTCCGCAGATGCATCGCGCAGTTTGCTGGCACGCCACCAAGCCGGTGGAGGGGGCGAGGGGGTGGTAACCACAGAGTTAGTGCGTCGCATCAGCGAGCTAGCTTCTGGCACGGCCCCTGTGGCTAAACCAGTCCCGGTTCCAGTCGCGGTACCTACACCAGCGCCTGTGGTTGCGCCGGCCCCAGTGGCAGCGCCCGTTACTAAAGTTGCAGCTGCTACACCGGGTTTGCGCCAAATTCAAGTGCGCATTGGGCCGCTGGAGCAGACAGAGCAGGCCGATGCGATCAAAGAACTATTTCGCGATATTCCCGGCCTTGGAAGCATCACTGATCTGCCGTGCGACCAAGATAAAACACGCCTGTTTGCGGTGCAAACGTCTTCGACAGACGATGATTTGCGCGATTTATTTGTATTTCATGTGTCCAAAGAACACGTGCATATCACAGATATGTCCCCGCTAGACGAGTTTGCCGATGTTGAGTTTATGGCACCAGTGATGATGGACGCCGCATCTGCCTATGGTTTCTTTCAAGATTCCCCAGGTGCTCCCGCCAGCGAATCTACGGCCACCGTAGTCGAGGCCGCTGTAGATGTTGCGCCAGCTACAGCGCCATCCAAGGCTGCAGCAGCCAAGCCCGCTAGCCAAGCGACGATGGAGTCAACCACTATTCGCGTAGCTGTGAATAAAGTTGATCAATTGATTAATTTGGTCGGTGAGCTGGTTATTACGCAGGCCATGCTGGCACAAAATAGCCACGGTTTGGATGCAGCGGTGTACCAGCAGTTGCTGGCTGGACTGGTCGATCTTGATCGCAATACACGTGATTTGCAAGAATCAGTCATGTCGATCCGCATGATTCCAATGTCGATTGTTTTTAGCCGCTTTCCACGTATGTTGCGCGATTTGGCCAACCGATTGGATAAAAAGGTTGAGCTAGTTACGCTGGGTGAGTCGACTGAGCTGGACAAGGGCTTGGTAGAAAAAATCACTGATCCGCTTACCCATTTAGTGCGTAACAGCGGTGACCATGGCATCGAACCGCCCGCTGAACGTATTGCCAAAGGTAAACCAGCACACGGCACTATCACCTTGTCGGCCTCACACCAAGGCGGATCTATCGTGATCGAGGTGCGCGACGATGGTCGCGGCCTGTCGCGCGAAAAAATCATCCGCAAGGGACGTGAGCGTGGCATGGATATCTCTGATCAGATCAGCGATGCGGATGTGTGGCTGCTTATTTTTGCGCCTGGATTTTCAACCGCAGAGGTTGTTACTGACGTTTCTGGCCGGGGCGTTGGGCTGGATGTGGTTAAGCGCAATATTGCCGCGCTCAACGGCACTGTTGAGGTCGAGTCGACCGAAGGCGTAGGTACTAAGGTATCGGTGCGCCTGCCGCTCACACTGGCCAT
>CAIRYF010000135.1 GCA_903882725.1 uncultured Simplicispira sp. | reverse complement strand
GCTGGCGTTGATGAGGCTCTTGATCTCTTTGGCAGCATCCGCTGAGCGGCCCGCCAGTGAGCGCACTTCAGAAGCCACCACGGCAAAACCACGGCCTTGCTCACCGGCACGGGCCGCTTCCACCGCAGCGTTCAAGGCCAAGATATTCGTTTGGAATGCGATGCCGTCAATCACGCTGATGATGTCGCTGATCTTGCGGCTGGATTCGTTGATGCCTTTCATGGTTTCAACCACTTGGCCCACCACTTCGCCACCCCGCACAGCAACGGTGGAGGCATTCATCGACAACTGATTGGCTTGGCGGGCGCTGTCGGCGTTTTGTTTCACAGTGCCGTTGAGCGCGCTCATGGACGATGAGGTTTTCTCCAGCGCGCTGGCTTGCTGCTCGGTGCGGTTGGACAGGTCGGTGTTACCAGACGCAATTTCGGCGCTAGCCGTGGCGACGCTTTCGGCGTTGATCTTGACGCTGCGCACAATGCCGCCAAAGCTGCTTTGCATGCGCGACATGGCGGTGAGCAATTGAATGGTTTCATCGCTGCCTGCTGGGTCCACAGGTGCAGACAAATCGCCCAGCGCCAGCTGGTCGGCAATGTGCACTGCGTGGGCCATGGGTTGGGCCAGGTGTTTGGCCAACCACAGCGCAACCAATATCAACGCGGCGCTGGCCAGGGCAAGCGCAACGGCCATTTGCACCAGGGTTTTGCTGGCAGCACCCTTGGCAGCTTCACCCATGCTTTGTGCTTCTTTTTCAATCGCGTTGCCCTGATCGGCCATTTGCTTTTCCAGCGCATCAAACTGCTTTTGGAACGCGGGCACGGCGGCCTGTGCCTCTACCGGGTTGGTGGCGGCTAGCTTGAGCACCGCATCGGCGCTATCGGTATAGGCTTTTACCAAAGGATCGGTCTGCGATGTAATGGTTTTGACATCGGCCGATATAGGTAGGGTCTGCAAAAAGTCCAGATTTTTATGAAAGATCTCGGTGTGCTCCTGCAGACCCTTTTGAGCCGCTGTAACTTGGGCCGCATCGCTGCTGAGCGCGCCAACCAGACCTAGCAGTACATCGCCGCGCACCGCGTCGTGCATCATGTCCGCCTCTTGGCTGGCTTGCAGCGCCAAACTGGTGTTGGCTGCATCTTCAATAGCGCCCGCCATGCTGTTGGCATTCAACAGGCCCGTACCGCCCACCAGCACTGCGGCCAATACGCCAGCCAGGCCTAAGCCCAAAATTTGATTGCGAAGTTTCATAGTGAACGGTCCGTTGAATTAAAAGGTTTCCCAATCATCATCGCCCCCTTTAGGGGTGACTTTGGCAGTGGTTTGTGGCTTGGGTGCGGAGAGCTTGGGTGGCGGTGCTTTCAGGGCGGGGCTTGCCGCTTTGGGCGCTGCGCTTTTCGTGACCTGGATGGGCGCTCTGGGCGATGGCATGGTCGCGCGCACAGGTGTGCGGGGTGTTGCGGCACTGGAGCCCAAATCGCCAGTTTTGAATTCGGCCACCACTTGCACCAGCTCTTGTGCCTGAACTTTGAGGCTGCTGGCAGCAGCGGCCATTTCTTCGACTAAAGCTGCGTTTTGCTGTGTGGTCTGGTCCATTTGCGAAATGGCTGCGCCCACTTCGGATACGCCTGAGGCCTGCTCGCTGCTGGCCGCGCTGATCTCTCCCATGATGTCGGTGACGCGGCGAATGCTGTCCACCACTTCGGTCATGGTG
>CAIRYF010000134.1 GCA_903882725.1 uncultured Simplicispira sp. | reverse complement strand
TGGTAGGCGCGATTGGACTCGAACCAACGACCCCCACCATGTCAAGGTGGTGCTCTAACCAGCTGAGCTACGCGCCTGTGTTTGTTCGAGAAGCGAGAGTGTAGCAGCAAAAAATAGCGGTTTTGGGCAATTGGTAAAAATCCGCAAAAAATCTACGCATTGCTTTCAGCGCATCTTTTTACCGCCGCCGCGCCCAGCGCACGCCTTTGACCAGCGCCACTGCGCCCAGCACTTTGTTGAGCTTGGCCGAACTCACCACCTCGACCGTGAACGTCATCCACGCCGTACCTTTGAGCGACTGGGTTTGCACGCCAATCACATTCATTTTTTCTTTGGCAAACACCTCCGAAATATCGCGCAGCAGGCCTTGGCGGTCTGAGGCCTCGACTGCCACATCCACCGGGTACACCGCAGTGCCGGTGACCGACTTGGGCGTGCCCCATTCGACATCGATCAAGCGCTCGGGTGTGCGCGCGGCCAATTCGCGAAAATTGCTGCAGTCGGTGCGATGCACGCTCACGCCCTTGCCGCGCGTGACAAAGCCGCCAATGGCGTCGGGCGGTGCGGGCTTGCAGCACTTGGCCAACTGCGTCATCAGCGAGTCGATGCCCACCACCAGCACACCACCTTTGGGTGTTTTCTCGGTGTTGCGGGCTTTTTTCAGCAGCAAGTAATCGTCCGCTTGCAGCACCGGCTCGGGCGGGCGCAACAAAATTTCAATGTTGCGCAGCGAAAAATCATCTTTCCCGACCGCCTCAAATAAGGCATCGGCGGATTTGAAGCCCAACTGCGCCGCCAAGTCTTCTAGGCGCATCGCCGTTTTGCCCTCGCGCTGCAACAGCTTTTCAACCGACTCGCGGCCACGGGCGATGGTTTCATGCTGCGCCAGCGCATTAAACCAAGCGCGTGCCTTGGCGCGGGCGCGGTGGCTGGTCATATAGCCCAGCTCGGTCTTGAGCCAGTCGCGCGACGGGCCGCCTTCTTTGGCGACCGTGATTTCCACCGTTTGGCCATTTTTTAGCGGCGTATTCAGCGGCACCATCGTGCCATCGACGCGCGCGCCACGGCAGCGGTGGCCCAGACTGGTGTGGACTGAATAAGCAAAGTCCACTGGCGTAGCGCCTTGGGGCAGCTCGACGATGGCCGCATCCGGCGTCAGCACATAAATGCGGTCGTCAAACAAACCGCTTTGCTGCGGCGCAGCGCCAGACATATCGCGCTCCCACGCCAGCAGTTGGCGCAGGACGGCGATTTTTGCGTCGTAGTCGCCTGTGGCCGACACGCCGGCGTAGCCCTTGGTGCCCGCCTCTTTGTAGGCCCAGTGCGCAGCCACACCGTTTTCGGCATGGTCGTGCATGGCTTGGGTGCGAATTTGAATCTCTATCGCTTTGCCGGTCTCATCGCGCACCACCGTGTGCAGCGACTGGTAGCCGTTGGCTTTGGGTTTGGCAATGTAGTCGTCAAACTCGGCCTCAATGGACTGGTATTGCTGGTGTACCCAGCTCAGGGCAGCGTAGCAATCTTTGATATTGGGCACCACCACGCGCAAGGCGTGGATATCAAACACTTGGTGAAACTGCAGTGACTTGCCGCGCATCTTTTTGACGATGCTGTAAATGTGTTTGGGCCGCCCCTGCACGCTGGCGCTGATGCTGCGCGCGCGCAGTTCAGACTCGACCCGGGCGCTCAACTGCGTCATATAGACTTCGCGCTCGACGCGCTTTTCATCCAACAGGCGCGCCACGTCGCGGTAGGTTTCTGGCTCTAAAAAGCGAAACGCCAGGTCTTCTAACTCCCACTTGAACTGCCAAATGCCCAAACGACTGGCCAGGGGCGCAAACACTTGCAGCGCTTCGCGCGCCATGCTGGGCGATACCGGGCGCTTGCTGGCGGCGTAATAGCGCAGCGTTTGCAGGCGCGAGGCCAAGCGCAGCATCACCACGCGCAAATCGCGCGAAAACGCCAGCAGCATCTTGCGCACGTTCTCGGTCTGCACCGCCGAGTCGTCCACCTGCTGCGCTGACGCCTGCACGGCCTGCGCGTGCTGCTGCACGCGCATCAGCTTGGTGGTCTCGACTGCCAGTGCGGCAAATTCAGGGCCAAAAGCTTTGCCAATGACTTCGGCTGGGCGGTTGAGGTGGATGCAAGCGTGGACCAAATAAATCGCCGCCTGCATAGCTTCTGAGCTGCCAATCGACTTGAGCATGGCCGAGACCGCATCGGTGTGCGCCAAAGCGTTCTCGCCGGTTTGCAGCACCTCTTCGCTGATCAATGGTCTGGCAAAAGCGCGCGCACGCGCTACGGTATCTACTTGCTCGGGCAGCGCGTGGGCCATGGCGGTCAGTAAGCTGGGCACGGTGTTTTGGCTATGCTGCGCCACTATGGCAGCAGCACTGCCAGCAACGCCAGCCGTTGCTGTGGAATTTACTTTCATTCAGCGCCTTCGTCTTTGTCCAATGCACCCCATAAAAAGTCGCGCACCAGCGCCACTTGGTCGGGCGCTATCAGCGTCGGGGCATGGCCGACGCCAGCAATTTCTACCACCTGCGCACGCGGGCCGCGCTGGGCCATTTGCTGCGCCGTGGCCGTCGTCAGCAGGTCAGACTCGGCCCCGCGCAACACCAAGGTGCGGGCGGTGATGTGGTCATACAACTGCCATAACTGCTCTTGCCCAGCCAGCGCCGCTTCGGGCGTCAGTGCTTTGAAGGCTTCGGCAATCGCTGGGTCGTAGTGCAGCGTGAAGCTGCCATCGGGCTGCGCGCGCAACATCGGGCGCGACAGCTGCAGCCACTGCGCCGGGGTGTGCGGGCCAAAGCTGCTTGACACCATCCACAGCACATCGGCCGCTTGCTGCTCAGTCTCAAAGCGCAGCGGCTGGCCTAAATACTGGCCAATGCGCTCCAGCGCCGACCATTCCAAGGTCGGGCCCACGTCGTTGAGCACCAGTCGGCGTACCGGCACCGGCAGCGCCAGTTCGGGCTGGCCGACCAAGGCCATGCCAATCAGCCCGCCCATGCTGGTGCCAACCCAGTCCAGCGTCTCTATCGGCCCGCTGGCGTGGACAGCGGCCAGCAGCGCCAACATATCGGCGGCGTAATACGGCACTTGGTAGGCCTGCGCATCGGCCAGCCAGTCGCTGTGACCGCGCCCAGCCACATCGGGGCAAATGACGCGCGCGTGCTGGCTCAACTGGCGCGCCAGCGTGTCAAAGTCGCGCCCTTGGCGCGTTAGGCCGTGGACGCACACCACCACATGGGGGTGCTGGGGGTTGCCGGTGGCGTTCCACTCCCAATACGCCATGCGGTGGCCCGGGATGGGCGTGGGTTCGAGGCTTTCAGGGATTTGGGGGGAGGTTACAGAAGGCGCGGCAGCAATGCCGGGGCAAAAGACGTTTTTCAGCCTAGGTTCAATCATTGGGTTAGGCTCCAAAACATGGCTTGATAATGGTTGCGGTGCATCGTAATTCATTCTTCATTCGGAGACTTCTCATGCTTAAAGGCAAAACTGCCCTCATCACCGGTTCGACCAGCGGTATTGGTCTGGGTATCGCTAAAGCGCTGGCGCGCCAGGGTGCCAACATCGTGCTCAACGGCTTTGGCGACGTCCAAGGGCCGCGCGCCGAGGTGCTGGCCGCCGCGCACAGCAGCGCCGCCGTAGTGTCGGTGCAGTACCACGGGGCCGATATGTCGCGTGCAGCCGATATTGCAGATATGTTCCAGTTCGCCGCAGCGCAATTTGGCAAGGTTGATATTTTGGTCAACAACGCTGGCATACAGCACGTTGCGCGCGTCGAGGATTTTCCACCTGAGCGCTGGGACGCCATCATCGCCATCAACCTGAGCAGCGCCTTTCACACCACGCGCTTGGCGCTGCCGGCCATGCAGGCAGCAAAGTGGGGCCGCATCATCAATGTCGCTTCGGTGCATGGTTTGGTGGGGTCGGCGCAAAAATCGGCTTATGTGGCGGCTAAACACGGCATTGTCGGCCTGACCAAGGTAACGGCGCTCGAAAACGCCACCACCGGCATCACCTGCAACGCCATTTGCCCCGGCTGGGTGCTGACGCCGCTGGTGCAAAAGCAAGTCGATGCCAAGGCGGCAG
>CAIRYF010000133.1 GCA_903882725.1 uncultured Simplicispira sp. | reverse complement strand
GCTGGCGTTGTGGCTGCTGGGCACTGGCGTGGGCAGCACCGGGCTGGAGAGTCTGTGGCCAGCGCTGTGGGGACAGGGCAGTGATTCGGCAGCGCACGCTATGGCGCAGCAAATTGTTTGGGATATTCGCCTGCCGCGCACGCTGGGTGCGTGGTGCGCGGGTGCGTTGCTTGGATTGGCCGGGGCGGTGGCACAAGGGCTGTTTCGCAATCCACTGGCCGATCCGTACTTGCTGGGCAGCGCCTCGGGCGCGTCGCTGGGGGTGGCACTGGCGCTGGCCTTGCTGGGTGGCAGTAGCACTGCGGCGGCGCTGTCGGTGTCGGTGTTTTCCAGCCACTGGCTGGTACGTTTGGGGCTGACCGGCGCGGCCTTTGTTGGCGCGGTGTTGGCGGTGCTGCTGACGCTGGCGCTGGCGCGTGGCGTGCAGCACACGCTGCGCTTGCTGCTGGCTGGTGTCATCGTCGGCGTGGTGCTGGGGGCGCTGACGTCGTTGATTTTGTTGCTCTCGCCCGATTCGCTCCAAGCCATGCAGGCGTTCATGCTCGGATCGACCGGCTTTGTCGGCTGGGCCGCTTGTTTGCTGATGGCGGGCGTGTGGCTGCTGTGTTTGGCGCTGGCATGGGCGCTGTCGCGGGCGCTTGATGGTCTGGCGCTGGGTGAAGCCACGGCGCACAGTCTGGGCCTGCCGCTGGCACCGCTGCGTGCAGCGCTGGTGGCGGTGCTGGCGCTGGCGACGGGCACGGCGGTGGCGCAAACTGGTTTGATTGCTTTTGTCGGCCTGGCTGCGCCGCACTTGGTGCGCGCCGCCGTGTCGGTGCCGCACGGGCGCCTGATGGCGTTGTCCAGCCTGATGGGTGGCGCGCTCTTGTGCGCGGCTGATTTGCTGGCGCGTGGGCTGATTGCGCCGCAAGAGCTGCCGGTTGGTGTGCTGACGGCGGTGCTGGGCGGGGGCTATTTGCTGTGGCTGATGCACCGGCGCTCTTCCCCCGGAGGCGTGTTGTGAAGATGACTGCGCCGGTAAATATGCCGGTAAATACGCTGACAAATGCTCCTGAAAAAATAGCTATCAACGCAAGCCAGATGGGCGTTTGGATAGGAAATAGCCCTATTTTGCATGGCGTTGATTTGTCGCTGCGCAGCGCGTGTTGGACCAGCATCGTTGGCCCCAATGGCGCGGGCAAATCAACCCTGCTGAAGGCCTTGGCTGGTTTGCTGCCCAGCAACGGCCCGGTGCAATTGTTGGGCAAGCCCCTGCACGCTTGGAACCGGCGCGAACGCGCCCGGGCGCTGGCGTGGCTGGGCCAAAACGAAAGCGCCGCCGACGATTTGACGGTGTACGACGTTGCCATGCTGGGGCGCTTGCCGCACCAAGGCTGGATGGCACCGCCCAGCGCTGCCGACCACGTTGCTGTCGAACATTCCCTGCAAACCACGCAGGCGTGGGAGTGGCGCACGCGCGCGCTGGGGCAACTGTCGGGCGGCGAGCGCCAGCGCGTGCTGCTGGCGCGGGCGCTGGCGGTACAGGCGCCAGTGCTGCTGATGGACGAGCCGCTGG
>CAIRYF010000132.1 GCA_903882725.1 uncultured Simplicispira sp. | reverse complement strand
GCCGTCAATGTTGTAGCGCCGGTACTGGCTGCTTTGCATTTTGTGCTGCGCAAACACCACGCACGACGCCTGCGTCGCCTCGCCAGCGGTGTGCGAGACGTCAAAGCACTCCATGCGCAGCGCCGCCAAATCTTCGGGCGTTTCTTGCGGCAAATCCAGCGCTTGGGCCAAGGCGCGGGTGCGCGCTTGCTGCGAACCCTCTTCGGCCAGCAAACGCACCAATTGCAAGCTGGCGTTGGTCTGCGCCATGTCCAGCCAAGCGCGGCGCTGCTCGCGCGGCTGGTGAACGCTGTGGATACGCACGCCGCTTTGCTCGCTCAGGGCGTCCAGCAGCGCGGCGTCCACCGGCGTGCTGACCACCAGCGTTGGCGGCACCGGCACGGCGATGTAGTGCTGGGCGATAAAGGCGTGCAGCACCAGCGCTTCAACACTGCGCGGCGGCGTGGCCTCGTTGTGCCCACTCTCATCCGCGCTTTCGTTTTCCGTGACAAACACCGCCGCTGCGTCTTCCACGTGCGCCGGAAAGTAAGCCCGGTCACCCACATGGCGACCGCCGCGCACCATCGCCAAGTTGACGCAGGCGCGCCCGCCTTGCACTTTGACGGCCAGTATGTCCACATCCTTGTCCGAAACCGTTTCAATCGACTGCTGGTGCAGGACACGCGACAGGGCGGTGATTTGGTTGCGCAGTTCGGCTGCTTGCTCAAATTCCAGCTGCTCGGCGTGCGCCATCATGCGGGCCTGCAATTGCTCTAGCAGCTCTTGCGTATCACCGCGCAGCAGCGCTTCGGCGTGCGCCACGTCTTGGGCATACGCTTGGCCAGAAATAAAACCAACGCACGGCGCGGTGCAGCGCTTAATTTGGTAGAGCAAACACGGGCGCGTGCGGTTGGCAAACACCGTGTCTTCGCAGGTGCGCAGGCGAAACACCTTTTGCAGCAGCAAGATAGTTTCTTTGATGGCCCACGCGCTGGGGTAGGGGCCAAAGTAGCGGTGCTTTTTATCGATGCTGCCGCGGTAATAGGACAGGCGGGCAAAGTCCTCGTTGGTAATTTTCAGATACGGATAGCTCTTGTCGTCGCGAAACAAGATGTTGTATTTGGGCTGCAGCGACTTGATCAGGTTGTTTTCCAGCAGCAGCGCCTCGGCCTCGGAGCGCACCACCGTGGTTTCTAGCCGCACGATTTTGCTGACCATGTGGCCGGTGCGCGTGCCGCCGTGGTTTTTTTGAAAATAGCTGGACACGCGGCGCTTCAAATGCAGCGCCTTGCCAACGTAGAGCAGCGCGCCTTGGGCGTCAAAGTAGCGGTACACACCGGGCAGCGGCGGCAGGGCGGCCACCTGCGCCAGCAGTTCGGGATAGTGCGTTGGGGACAGCATGGCCGCTATTGTGCGGACAATGCGCGCCATGACTGCCGCCCCACTCGCTCCAACACCGCCCTTGCAATGGGATATTTTTTGCCAAGTCATCGACAACTTTGGCGACATCGGCGTCTGCTGGCGCTTGGCGCGCGACTTGGCGCAGCGCGGCCACAGCGTGCGCCTGTGGACAGACGACGCCAGCGCCCTGCAATGGATGGCACCCGACGGCTGCGCTGGCGTGCAAGTCTTGCCGTGGGGCGGCGCTTTGCCAGACCATGCCGAAGACGCCGCGCCGACAGACGTGCTGATTGAAGCCTTTGGTTGCGACATTACTCCTGAAATAATAGCTGCAACCGCAAGCGACATAAGGGCTAGAGGCCTAAAAGACCCAAAATTGAAGCCCCCGGTGTGGATCAACCTCGAATACCTGTCCGCCGAAAGCTACGTCGCGCGCTGTCACCGCTTGCCCTCGCCGGTGCAGCACGGCCCAGCGGCGGGCTGGACGAAATGGTTTTTTTACCCCGGCTTCACCCCAGCCACCGGCGGTTTGCTGCGCGAGTTGGATTTGTCCGCACGGCAAGCCCAATTTGATGTAGCAGCGTGGCGCAGCGCGCACTTGGCGCACTTGGCGCACAGCAGCGCCAGCGGCAACAGCAGCGCCAAACCAAATACCCGCTGGATTTCGCTGTTTTGCTACGAGCCCGCAGCGCTGGGGCAGTTGCTAGCGCAGCTCACGGAGGCCAGTACGCCCACACGCCTGCTGGTCACACCGGGCCGGGCAGCGGCGGCAGTAGCCGCAGTAACTGCAGCAGCAGATT
>CAIRYF010000131.1 GCA_903882725.1 uncultured Simplicispira sp. | reverse complement strand
TTTCTTGAACGGCACCAGCGCCGGTGGCAGTTGGCGGCGGTCAAAGTCTTCTGGGATCAAAGGGTAGTTGGCCGCTTTCAGGCCGTGCTGCATCGCCAAATACAGGCTGGTCGGCGTTTTTCCGCTGCGGCTGACCCCCACCAAGATGACGTCGGCTTGCTCCAAATTTTTGTGGCTCTGGCCGTCGTCGTGCGCCAGGCTATAGTTAATGGCCTCAATGCGGTCTTGGTACTCTTGGTTTTTGCTGATGTCCGAAAAGCGCCCCACGCGGTGGTGCGACTTGATGCCCAGCTCGGTCTCTAGCGGATGCACAAAGGTGCCAAACATATCCAACAGCATCCCTTTGCAGCCTTCGCGGATGACTTTGAGCACTTCCATATTCACCAGCGTGGTGAAAACGATGCACTTATTGCCCTCTAGCTCTGAGGTGTGGTTGATTTGGCGCACCACTTGGTGGGCTTTGTCCACCGTGTCGGTAAACGGCAAGCGCACGCGCCGCGGTGCCATGTCAAATTGCGCCAAGATGGCGTTACCAAAGGTTTCGGCGGTGATGCCAGTGCCGTCAGAAACAAAAAATACGGTGCGTGTGTGCATGGGCGAGCGCCTGTGGTGGAAGCCTACAATGGCCCCGATTATCCGAATTTCAGACCGTGCCACCGCGCAGCGCAGAAAAACAACAACTCAGCTGCTCCTTGGTTGCAGGGTCGTGCCGTTTTCAACTTCTGGAGCTTTCCCATGTCTGCATTTTTCAGCCCAACCGATTTGGTTGTCCCGTTTGAAAACCTAAGAATGACCGACGTCGAGTCGGTCGGTGGCAAAAACGCCTCGCTCGGCGAGATGATTTCGCAACTGCCCGAGGGCGTGCGCGTGCCCACCGGCTTTGCCACCACCGCCCACGCATTTCGCCAGTTTTTGGCTTTTGAGGGCTTGGCCGACAAAATCAGCGCCAAGTTGGCGGCACTTGATACCGAAGACGTGCGCGCGCTGGCCGTGGTCGGCGCTGAAATTCGCACCATGGTCGAGGCACAGCCCTTCCCCGCCGATCTGCAAAAAGCCATTACCGATGCCTTTGCCGCGCTGTCAGCAGGCAACCCACAGGCCAGTTTTGCCGTGCGCTCATCGGCGACGGCAGAAGACTTGCCCGATGCTTCTTTTGCCGGTCAGCAAGAAACTTTCTTGAACGTGCATGGCATTGACGAGGTGCTGCACAAGATGAAAGAGGTGTTTGCCAGCCTCTACAACGACCGCGCCATCAGCTACCGCGTTCACAAAGGCTTTGCCCATGATGTGGTGGCCTTGTCAGCGGGCGTGCAGCGCATGGTGCGCTCGGACTTGGGCGCAGCCGGCGTGATGTTCACCATCGACACCGAATCGGGCTTTGAAGACGTGGTCTTTATCACCAGCAGCTACGGCCTGGGTGAAACCGTGGTGCAGGGTGCTGTCAATCCGGACGAGTTTTATGTCCACAAGCCGATGCTCAAGGCCGGCAACCAAGCGGTAATTCGCCGCAATTTGGGCTCTAAGCTGATTCAAAT
>CAIRYF010000130.1 GCA_903882725.1 uncultured Simplicispira sp. | reverse complement strand
TGACGTGGTGCTGATTTTGAAGCGCGGTCGCCATGCGGTGCAGGGGTGCTCGGTCAAACTCACGGCCGAGCGCGCTGAAACCGAGCCCAAGGTGTTCACCAAAATCCATATGCACTTCAGCATCACGGGCAAAAACCTGGCCAGCGCCGCCATCGAGCGCGCCATTGCCATGAGCCACGAAAAATACTGCTCGGCCAGCATCATGCTGGGCAAAACTGCCGCCATCACCACCAGCTTTGAGGTGCTGGAGGCGTAAGGCGTAAACCCTTTGCGCCAGACGGATTAAACGTAGTGCGCCGTCGTCGTCATTACTTTGGCGGCGGCGCGCATCAGGGCGCGCGCCGGTGCGGGCAAAGGGATGGCTCCAGCGGCGATGGCGTCACTGGCGTGGCGCTCTTCGTCGTCCTTCATGCGCGCCACCACCGCGCGGGACGCCAAGTCTTGCTCGGGCAGGCGGCGCAAATGGCTTTGCAGGTGGGCGGCAACTTGGTTTTCGGTCTCGACGACAAACCCTAGACTGACGCCGTCGCTGATTTTGGAGGCTACCAAGCCGATGGCAAAAGCGCCGGCGTACCACAGCGGATTCAAAAAACTGGGGCGCGCGCCCAGTTCATTGAGACGATCGCGCGTCCATGCCAAATGGTCGCCTTCTTCGCGCGCTGCGTTGAGCAAATGCGTGCGCAGCGCCGCATCTTTGGTTACGGCCGCTTGGGCGGTGTAGAGCGCTTGGGCGCAGACTTCGCCCACATGGTTGACGCGCATCAAAGCGCCAGAGAGTTGTCTTTCCTTTGGCGTCAAAGGGCTGACGGGCTGGACGATGGTGCGCGCAGGTGAGTCTTGCGTGGCCCGTGGTGCAGCAAACAGCGTGCGCAGGGCAGCATCGGCGGTTGTCAGGAATTTGTCCATATTGCTTTCCATAAAGGGGGGTGCAGTGCGCGTCAAACCTGTGCGTATTCAAGGCTCCTCTGAAGGATGTCGGACGCCTTCCTGCGTTGTTGTGGGGTAGCAACGCTTTTTTGGTTTCAGACCCCATTCTGGGGGAATTTCTTTGCGCAACTGGGCCCGGTCTGGTGCAATAGCCATAACTTCCCCACCAGGAGGTTGGCCCGGGCAACCGGCGGACTGCCCAGATGCTGCATCTGTAATCCCAACCGAGCCGGTGCCCTACGTTTAACCTTGGAGTAATTCGATGAAAAAATCCCTGATTGCCCTGGCCGTTTTGGCTGCTTCCGGCGCCGCAATGGCCCAGTCTTCCGTCACCCTGTTCGGTATCGTTGATACCGGCGTTGGCTATGTCAAAAACAGCGGCGGCGACAAAAAAATCGGTTTGACCACCAGCGGCAACGCTACCAGCCGTCTGGGTTTCCGTGGTGTTGAAGACCTCGGCGGCGGCCTCAAGGCAGGCTTCTGGCTCGAAGGCGAGCTTCAAGGCGACGACGGCAATGCTGCTGGCCTTAACTTCAAACGCCGCTCAACCCTGAGCTTGGCCGGCAACTTCGGTGAAGTGCGTCTGGGCCGCGAATTGGTCGCTGGCTATGTCAAGACCAGCGCTTATGACCTGTTCGGTCAAGTCGGTATGGGCCAGTTCTTGGGCTGGAGCGGCAAGCTGTACGGTGCTGACGTTGGTGGCGTGCGCGCTGACAACATGGTGACCTACTACACGCCTAACTTTGGTGGCTTTACTGCTGCTGTGAACTACGGCTTTGGCGAAAGCACCGTTAGCAACAGCACCAACCGTTACATCGGTGGTTATGCTGCATACGACAACGGCCCTCTGAGCGTGACTTTGGCTGTTGACAAAAACAACCTGGCTGCCATGACCGATGACCGTACACAATGGTCGCTCGGCGGTTCTTACGATCTGGGTATGCTGAAGGCTTCGGCTCTGTACCAAGAAGTCAAATTCAAAGACACCATCACTTCTGACTCCAGCAAGTTCAGAAACTGGCTGCTGGGCGTTAGCGCTCCTGTCGGCCCCGGCACCATCAAGGCCCAGTACGCTTCGTACAAACTGACCGACAGCAACGACAAGGCACACCAACTGTCCTTGGGCTATGTCTATGACATGTCCAAGCGCACCGCTGTGTACGGCACCGCTTCTTTCTTGAACAACAAGAATGGTGCAGCTGTCTCCTTGGCTGGCAACGGCCTGCCATTGGCTGCTGACGATGGTCGCAACCAAAGCGGTTTCCAAGTTGGTATCCGTCACGCTTTCTAATGAACGCCTGGCGTAAGCCAGTTTTCATCGGATAAAAAAGCCGCCAACCTTCGGGTTGGCGGCTTTTTTGTTTGGGTGCCTGTGCTGATAAGGGAATTCCCGTGTGGGTGGTTTGCAACAAGGGG
>CAIRYF010000129.1 GCA_903882725.1 uncultured Simplicispira sp. | reverse complement strand
GCGTGTAGCAGTCTTCTAAGCCGCGCAATGCGTGGCGACAACCGCCACCAACGGCTTTGGCGTCGGACTCACGTTGAACAACCCGTGGGTCAGGGATAAGACCTGGAACATCGCAACCGCCCAGCAACAACAGCGCAAGAGCAGCGACTAAACGATGTGTAGTGAGTGTGGTTTTTGAGTGCATACCCTAGATTATCGACCGTATGTGCTGTTATTGGAGCTTTATCCTTGCGAACGGTTACCAAAAACCCTATTGAATTCGCTGTTTTTAATGCCTTCAGATGCCTGTTGTATCTGGTCGTTTTTGCCTATTCTTTTTGCGCGGGTGACAATCAGTACGCCCACGCAACATACCAATACACCCCATGGACGAGCCGATTCTGACCATTGAAGAACGCGAGGCGATCAACTCCGGTCGCTGGTTTTCTACCCTTTCTCCCTCGCTGCGCCACGACATACTGCGCTGTGCTTATGTACGGCGCTTCAAAGACGGCGCTTTGATTGCCGCCCGGGGTGACCCGCCCGAAGAATGGGTGGCCTGCGCCAAGGGCGCGGTGCGCGTCAGCTCAACCTCGCTCTCGGGCAAGCTGATCACGCTGACCTATGTCGAGCCGGGCATTTGGTTTGGTGACGTCTCCATCTTTGATGGTGATCGGCGCACGCACGACGCCTATGCCCATGGCGACACCACCACGCTGTGCGTTGCCAAGGCCGATTTCAAAAAAATCCTCCATCTCCACACCGAAATGTCCGAGGCCATGCTGCGCCTGAACGCGCGGCGTATTCGCCAGCTGTACGGCTTGGTAGAGGATCTCAACACCCTGCCGCTGCGCGCGCGCTTGGCCAAACAATTGCTGCACTTGGTGCGCAGCTACGGCGTATCTAGCTTGTCCGACAGCAATGAAATACGCATCGGCCTGCAACTGGCGCAAGAAGAATTGGCCCAATTGCTGGGTGCCTCGCGCCAGCGCGTGAACCAAGAACTCAAAGCGATGGAGCGCGAAGAAGCGATTCGCATTGAGCCGACCGGCTTGGTGGTGCGCGACCGCGCCGCCTTGTTGCGCATCACTGAAGTCGATAACTGAAAGAGGCGCTTGGCGCAGATTGTTTTAATTTGATAGCTAATAGCGCACGTATTACAAGACTTTCAGATAGTTTTCTATCTGAAAGCATTGCAATACGTGCGCTTGTAGCTATTATTTTTGATTGATTGACTGCTGCGCCAGCCACTGCGCTGCACCTTGGCCGGCGCGCATACCGCTGGCCATGCAGGCGGTGAGCAAATAGCCGCCGGTGGGCGCTTCCCAGTCCAGCATCTCGCCGGCGCAAAACACCCCCGGCAGGGCGGTTGTCATCAGCTGGTCGTTCATGGCTTCAAACACCACGCCGCCGGCGCTGCTGATGGCTTCGTCGATTGGCCGCGTGGCGATCACGGTGATGGGCAGCGCCTTGATAGCTGCCGCCAACAACAGCGGATCGGCCATGCAATCTTTGCTGAGTTGCTCATACAAAATGCCCATCTTGATGCCATCGAGCCCCAGTCGGCTCTTGAGGTGGCTCGACAGCGAGCGAGCGCCGCGCGGGTGGCGCACTTCGGCCAGCACGCGCTCGGGCGTGTGGTCGGGCAGCAAATCGAGTGTGAACGTGGCGTGGCCATGGGCGGTGATTTCATCGCGCAACAGGGCCGAGACGGCGTAAATCAAACTGCCTTCCACCCCGGTTTGCGTGGCGACAAATTCACCCCGGCGGCCAAAGTGCTTGCCGGCGCTGTTGGTAAAAGCAATTGCCACGGTTTTAAAGGGCTGACCGGCAAAGCGTTCGGCAAAATGCACCGTCCAACCGACCGCCGGGCTGGGCGCTTGGCCAATCAGCTCTTGCAAAAATTCGCGCCGGGTTTCGCCCACGCTGCCTTGGCGTGGCACGTCAAAGCCGCAATTGCTAGGCTGCAGCGGCGCGGTCGCCACGCCGCGCTGGGCCAACCACGCCAGCCATGCGCCGTTCGAGCCCAAACGCGCCCAACTGCCGCCGCCCAGCGCCAGCACCACCGCGCGCGCCTGCACGGTGATGTCACCGGTAGGCGTATGAAACTGCAATGCGCCAGCGCCGTCCCAGCCAGTAAAGCGCTGGCGCATATGAAACTGCACGCCTTGGCTGCGCAGGCGCTGCAACCACGCGCGCAGCAGCGGCGCTGCCTTCAGGTCAGAGGGAAACACCCGGCCAGAGGTGCCGATAAAGGTCTCAACACCCAAATCTTGCGCCCAAGCGCGCACTTGCGGCGCGCCAAATTGCTCTAGCAGCGGTGCCAGCTGCGCTTGGCGTGCGCCATAGCGGCTGACAAACGACTCTGGCGGCTCGGCGTGCGTCAGGTTCAACCCTCCTTTGCCAGCCAGCAAAAATTTGCGGCCAACACTGGGCATAGCGTCAAACACGTGTACCGCCACACCCGCTTGGGCCAGCACTTGTGCCGCCATCAGCCCAG
>CAIRYF010000128.1 GCA_903882725.1 uncultured Simplicispira sp. | reverse complement strand
GTTGGGGTGTTACGACACCGGGAGCAGGCGGTACTTTTGTGGTCAAAGGCTCGGCAGTCAATATTGATGTGTCTCTAACCGATACCGTGGCCGATGTTGCCGTCAAAATCAATGGCTCAAATGCTGGTGTTACCGCCACCATCTTGACCGATACGGGTGGCCAGCGCTTGTTGCTGCGCAGCAAAGAGACCGGTTTGGAGTCAGGTTTTCGGCTGACGACTGCGAATGGTTTGCCTGGTGCCTTGTCGCGTTTGACCAGTGCTGAAATTACGCCCGGTGCCACCCAAATCGCCGCCAATGCCAAGGCCACGGTGAATGGTATTGCCGTGGAGTCGGCCACCAACACTTTTGAAAATACGGTGGCTGGTGTGACCTTCAAAGCCGAGAAGCTGACCGAGTTGAATAAGCCCATCACTATTTCAGTAGTCAAGGACACCTCGGCTATTCAGGCCAACGTCGAGGCTTTTGTGAAGGCCTACAACGAAGTCAACAAAACTCTTAACGAGAGCACCAAATACGACAAAGCCGCCAAGTCCATCGGCCTGCTGCAGGGCGACTCCACAGCGCTGGGGCTGCAAAGTGCGCTGCGCTCGGCTATGCAAGGAGTCAGTGCGGGTTCTACGGTGTATCAGCGTTTGGCGGATATTGGCGTGGTGCAAAAAACCAGCTCAGACCCCATGGCCACAGCGGCGTTAGGCGGTGAACTGACAGTGGATGCCACCAAGCTGAATAAGGCACTGAGCCAGAACCCCGAAGAAGTAAAAAAATTCTTTCGCGGTTCAGATGGTGTGTCCACCAGTGGCTTGGCCTACAAGGTGAAGACTTTGACCGCCGGAATGCTTTCCAGCGATGGTTTTTTTAAGTCTAAAGACGGCGTGTTGCAGGCCAGCTTGAAGCGCAATGAACAGGATCAGGCCAGCGTGAATGCGAAGGTCAATAATTTTGAGAAACGCATTACAGCGCGCTACAACGCGCTGGATACGCAGATGAGCTCGCTGAATGCGCTCAATGCTTATGTGTCTCAACAAGTTACCAGTTGGAATAAATCGTCGGGTTGATCAAGGCTTCAGTTTGGGCAGCAATAGCCGATAAATTGAGGCAGTAACCTGAGAGATAGCACCATGTTTAACACTTACAACCCCCGTGCAGCATCCGCCTACCAGCGGATCAATGTCGAAACCAGTATGCACACGATCGACCAGCACCAGCTGGTCAGTCTGTTGTATGACGGTGTTCTTGGATCCGTTGCTTTGGCGCGCGGTGCCATGGAGCGCGGCGATGTGTTGGGCAAGTGCAACGCCATTGGCAAGGCCATTCGCATTATCGAAGAAGGTTTAAGCACGGCGCTGGATCGTGACGATGGTGGCGATTTGGCGCAAAACTTGGGTGCGCTGTACGACTACTCTTTGCGCCGCTTAATTACTGCCAATGTCCGCAACGATCCAAGCATATTGTTAGAAGTGCAGCAACTTTTTGAGCCCCTAGCGCAAGGCTGGAATGAAATGAAAAAAAACGGTGTTCTTTCGACGTCAGAACCCAGCGGCTCCGCCCGCTCCGGCAAGCAGGAGGCATGAGCCATGTCCACAATGTTAATTGACTATTACAAAGCAATTGAGAACAGCAGCCTCAAGATGCTGGAAGCAGCCCAGTCCAAAAAATGGGATGAGGTGGTGCGCTACGAAGGTGCTTGTGCAGTGCTGATTGAGCAGTTGCGCTTTAAGTCGCAAGAGTACGAGCTGCTGCCTGAGCAACGCAAAGAAAAGACCGTCATCATGCAGCGTATTTTGCGCAACGACGCCCAAATTCGCTGCCTGGCCGAGCCTTGGCTGGTGCAGGTGGAGCATATGTTCGACGGCAACCCACAGATGGTGCATTGAGTCTTTTGAAAATTTTCTGGCACACAAAAAAGCCGACCTGTTGCAGGTCGGCTTTTTTTATGGTGCGTGGTGCGTGGTACGTGGTGCGTGGTACGTGGTACGCGGCGTAATCCAGCACGCCTCAATCAGGAAGCCAGTCTTGCGCCAGCACATCGGCCATGGGCCAAGGGCAAACTTCTGGGAAGGTGCCTATGTCCAATCTGGTTTCTTTTTCTGCCCATGCCTTGGCATCGATCCAGATTTCATATGTATTTTGTGTGTATGATGTGCGCATGATTCGAGCAAACTTCTTTCTCCCTGAGCCGCTCTTGGCCGCGCTGCGTGAGCTGGCGCAAAAAACCGACCTCTCGGTGTCTGAACACGTCCGGCGCGCGCTTGCCGAAT
>CAIRYF010000127.1 GCA_903882725.1 uncultured Simplicispira sp. | reverse complement strand
CGCTTTACAAAGCACTGCGCCCCAACGCCAGCCCACGCTTTGACACCATTTCCCGCGTCTGCAAGGCGCTGGGCGTCAAACTGGTGGCTGTGCCTGCTGGTACATAACGCTGTATGGACTAGGCCGCGCCGCTCCGGCCCGCCCAAACCGCCTTTCGAGGCGGTTTTTTTATGCTCATTTTTTAAGAGCTGCTACCGCTTGACTGGCAAGGGCTGGAGGCTATTTTGGCTTAAAAATTGTCGCTGCACTGCGCTGCGACACCACCTGTCGTACCCGCCTTCTACAGTCGGGGCAATGCCCAATTAATCTTCCCCTGCAAGCGGTATGCAAGCCCAGTACCGCACACTCTTTGACACACTGAGCATCATTTTGTAAACCTCAATCCATGCACACCGCTACCCCCACCCCGCACCGTGCCAGCGCCAAAGGAGAAAAGTATGCCCAGCGCCTGTCCCGCATCCTTGCTCTGCTGCACCAGAACGACACCATCGACAAACACCAGTTGGCGCAGGCATTCAACGTGGACGTGCGCACCATTGAGCGCGATTTGGGCGAACGCCTGCGCGGCATCGCCGAACGCGGCCCAGAAGGTCGCTGGCAGCTGGCGCACGCCGCACGCAGCACCATCCCGACACGGCATCTGCACGACTACGCACGCCTGGCCGGCACCGAGCACCTGTTTCCCGACGCCAGCCTGCGCTACCTGCTGGAGCAGCTAGAGACCCCCGCGCCTGAGCGCGCCATCCAAGTGCAAGCCACGGCGCAAGAAGACTTGCGCGCCCAAGGCCCGCACACCACGCACGTTTTTGTCCAGCTGCAAAACGCCATCGCCCAGCGCTATGAGTGCCAGTTCGCCTACAAAGCCAAGCCGCGCCACGCCCAGCCCTACCGCCTGATCCACAAAAACGGCGTGTGGTATTTGGCCGCAATGGAGGGCGGGCTGCTGAAGAACTTCAGCGTCGCCTTGATCACTGAACTGGCCGTGGACGAGGCCAGCCGCTTCACCCCCGATCCGGCGCACCAGAACTACATCAACGCCAAAGATGACGTGTGGTTCACCCAAGGCACCACCGAAGTGCTGCTACGCGTAGCGCCCGAGGTGGCCCACTACTTCGCCCGCCGCGCCCTGCTACCGCAGCAACAGCAGCGCGCCGATGCGGATGGCTCGCTGCTGGTCACCACGCATATCAACCACCCGAATCAGTTGCTGCCTGTGGTGCGCTATTGGCTGCCCAACGTGCGCATCGTCAAGCCGGTGGAATGGCATGAGGAGCTGGTGGCAGGGTTGCGGCAGGCGTTGGTGGTGTGGGGGGAAGCATGAAGTTCATTTTTCTGCTGATCGTTCTGTTCGTACTGGTTTGCGTCTTTTATGGCATTTATGCGGGCGTCTCTGCCATTGGGCGGAGTGTGGCTCGCATGGGCGGGCGCCAGCACCGCCCCACCGATCCAAACACGCCCCCAATCCAAGCCTTGCCAGCCAATACAGCCGCGCAACCAGCGCTGTCCAGGGACTACGTCGCCGAACTACAAGCCCTGTTTGCTCTGCACCAAAGTGGCGCGCTGACGCTGGATGAATTCGATCGCCTCAAGCAACGCCCTTTGGCGGAGACTCATTAAAGCCAATGCCGCCCAAGAACAACCATGCCAATACGTCCCGTCCCCGCTCGATACACCTGTGGCCGCTGCGGTCATCGCTGGGTATTTGCTCCATTGAGTGATGCCTTGCACCAAAAACCAGGTGTTTGCCCGAAATGCAAGCACGACCGCCCTTCCCAATCAGAACCTGT
>CAIRYF010000126.1 GCA_903882725.1 uncultured Simplicispira sp. | reverse complement strand
GGTGGTCGAGCCGCACTCAAAGTCCACCGTGCCGTTGGTCACCAGCGGTACGCGGTTTTGCGAGGTGATGGGCTGGTACTTGATCTCCAGCTTGGGCAGGCCCAGCTGCTTTTGCAAGTCGGCAATGATGTGCTCGGCCATTTCGGTATGGAAACCGACGTATTTGCCATTGCCCAGCGTGTACGACAGGCCAGAGGATTCGCGCACGCCCAAAGTGATGGCACCTGCGTTTTTAATTTTGGCCAAGGTGTCATTGGCCTGTGCCAAAGCGCTGCCTGCAGCCAGTACGGTGATCGCGATAGCGAGCAAGTGTTTTTTCATTGTTGTCTCCTTGTGGGTGATATGAAGGGGCAGACTCTACTCAAAAGAACAAAAAAGTCAGAGCTGGAAAGTATCCCCAATATGCCATCTGAACAAGCAGGACTACCCTAAGAAGCCTGTCATTGAGCTGTCACCCCACTGCCGCTCAGATTTTTTCTGACTGCAAAAAGTCCCACAGCGCTTGCGCCGGTTTTTTGCCTTGCTCGCGGTCGTGCTCTTTGCCGGACGGCTTTTCGCGACAGGCGCGAATGTCCATGGTAATTTCCAACCCCGGCAAACCCGCTGGCGCGGCGCGCACCAGTTTGCGCGCACGCAGCTCTTTTTTGACCGCGCTGTGCGGCAAAAAGGCAATACCGTGGCCCTCTAACGCCATCGCCTTCAAACCCTCGGCCATGTCGGTTTCATAAACCCGGTCCAGGTGCAAGGGCGTACTGGACTCTTTCAAGATTAAATCCGTCACCCGGCCCAAATAGGCACCCGGCGCGTAGCCCAAATACGGCAGCGGCTGGCCGGCGCGCCCGGGCAACTGGTACAGCGGCAAGCCATCGGCATCGGCTTTGACGTAGGGAGCCAACACCTCTTGGCCCAAGCTGACCATTTCGTAGCGGTTGGTATCGAGCTGAAACGGCTGCGAGGCGTGGTGGTAGGTGATGAGCAAATCGCAACTGCCCTCGACCAAGCGCATCACGGCGTCGTGGACGTTGAGCGCAATCAGCCGACTTTTGAACGGGCCAAACTTGGTGCGCAGGCTAGACACCCAGGCCGGAAAGAAGGTAAAGGCCAGCGTGTGCGGCACCGCAAACTCAATCATGTCGTGGCTGGAGGTGCTGTGTGCGCGCAGCGTGGCGCGGGTGTTGTTGAGCGCTTGCAGCATCTCCAGCGACTGGTCGTAGAGTGTTTTTCCGGCCGGCGTCAGCGACGTTGGGTACGAGCTGCGGTCGACCAAATCGGTGCCTGCCCAAGCCTCTAGCGCCTGTATGCGGCGCGAAAACGCCGGCTGCGTCACATGGCGCAACTGCGCCGAGCGGCTGAAACTGCGCGTCTCGGCCAAACTAACAAAATCTTCAAGCCACTTGGTTTCCATGCGCGCATTATCGGCGCTGGCCGCAAAACACCGGGCCACGTAATCGGTGCCGCTTCCTCTTTGCGGGTTTTCCCGTTTATGTCGCTTGATATGTCTACTACCGCTGCCGACGAACCGCGCTCGCTGCGCATTGAATCTTGAGCGTGCGCATGGTTTGGGATGACTACCGCTACGAAGAAACCTCGCCCGGCATTGGCGTGCCGCAGTGGTGGTATTCGCTGTGGCTGCCAACCCGGCTGGGGTGCTGAATGGTGTCAACTTGGCCGAGAAATCCATCGCCGAACGCAAAAAATAAGCAGCCCTACAGCGCCCAAGGTGTGCCCCGCACAGCGGGACTTTTTTGTGTGCATTCACTCGGCAGCAGCGCCGTCTTTATCATTCGGATACATCTGCCTGCGACAATTTGCACTCAATTTGCGCCCTTTCTTAGACTGTTTTTGCCATGCTTTTTTATCCGTCGGACAGACTGCCCGCTACTGAAATAACGCCGCAGCGCGCCCAAACCAGCACCAGCACCAGCACCAAAATCTGTAACCGCTGGCGTGCGCTGCCTCTGGCGCTGGCATTCACGGGCGCTTTAGTAGCCTGCTCCGATAAAGCCGCACCGGCTCCCGGCAAAGCCGCGCCGGTCAAAGTCGGGGTCATCACCGTGCAGTCTGAAAGCCAAACCCTGACCAGTGTGCTGCCCGGGCGCACCAGCGCATTTATGAACGCCGAAATCCGCCCACAGATCAGCGGCATCGTGCAAAAACGCCTGTTCACCGAAGGTGCCACCGTCAAGGCCGGGCAAGCGCTCTATCAAATTGATCCCTCGGCCTACCAAGTAGCCGAGGCATCGGCCCAAGCTGCTTTGGCCAAAGCACAGGCGCAGGCGCGCACGGCGCAAGTCAACGCCCAGCGCAACGCCGAGCTGGTGCAGATCGATGCCATCAGCCGCCAAGCGTATGAAGAAAGCCAGGCCAGCGCGCAGCAATCCGCGTCCGACGTGGCTGTGGCGCAAGCGGCGCTGCAGGCGGCGCGCATCAATCTGGGTTACACCCGTATCACCGCGCCGATTGCCGGGCGCACCAGCCTGTCCACCGTCACGCCCGGCGCGCTGGTGACGGCCAACCAAGCGGGCGTGTTGACCACCATCGCCCAAATTGACCCGGTGTATGTGGACATCACGCAGTCCAGCACCGACTTGCTGCAACTCAAGCGCGAACTGGCGCAAGGGCGTTTTGAGCGCGTGGGCGACAGCGCCGCGCGTATCACCTTGCAGCTAGAAGACGGCAGCACCTACCCGCACGCCGGGCGCTTGCAATTTACCGGCGTCAACGTCAACCCCAGCACCGGTACCGTGACCTTGCGCGCTGTGGTGCCCAACCCAAACGGCGTGCTGATGCCCGGGATGTATGTGCAAACTCTCCTGCCCACTGGCGTATCCAGCGACGCTCTGCTGCTGCCCCAGCAAGCGGTAACGCGCGACCTTGCTGGCAAGGCCAGTGTGTTGCTCGTCAATGCCGAGCACAAGGTCGAGCGCCGCTCCATTGAGGTCGATCGCGCCATTGGCAACCGCTGGATGGTGGATACCGGCGTGGCACCGGGTGACACTGTCATTGTCGATGGTTTTCAGCGCATCAAAGTGGGCGACACGGTCAGCCCACAGCCGGTGCAACTGCCGGGCACGGTCTCCACTGGCGCCAAGCGCTGATCGGGGCAATCCTTCATGGCACAGTTTTTTATCAATCGGCCCATCTTTGCTTGGGTCTTGGCCATCGTCATCATGCTGGCCGGTGGATTGTCAATTTTTACCCTGCCGCTGGAGCAGTACCCTGATATTGCGCCGCCGCGCGTCTCCATCAGCACCATCTACACCGGTGCCTCGGCAGAAACCGTGGAGAACTCGGTCACGCAAGTGATTGAACAACAACTCAAGGGCATCGACAACCTGCTCTACATGGGTTCGAGCAGCGACGCCTCGGGCAGCTCGCGCACCACGCTCACCTTCACCCCTGGCACCAACATCGACGTGGCGCAGGTGCAGGTACAAAACAAGCTGCAAGCGGCCATGAGCCGCCTGCCCGAAGCGGTGCAAAGCCGTGGCGTGTTTGTCACCAAAGGCGGCAACGACTACCTGACCACCTACAGCTTCACCTCGCCCGACCCCAACGTCAGCCAGGTGGACATTGGTGACTACATCTCTAGCAACTTGGTCGATGTGATTGGCCGCATTGACGGCGTCGGTGACGTGTCGGTGTTTGGCACCGGCTACGCCATGCGCATTTGGATGAACCCGGCGCTGCTAGAAAAGTTTGCCCTGATGCCATCCGACATCGTTGCTGCCCTGAAAACGCAGAACGCGCAGGTGTCGGCCGGCCAACTGGGTGCCTTGCCAGCCACGCCGGGCCAGCAAATCAACGCCAGCATCACGGCGCGCACCAAGCTCAAGACGGTAGAAGAGTTTCAGAACATCTTGCTCAAGGTGGCACCCGACGGTGCCGCCGTGTTGCTCAAAGACGTGGCCCGCGTCGAGTTGGGTGCCGACAATCTGAACATCACTTTGCGCCTGAACGGCAAACCCGGTGCTGGCATGGGCATCGTGCTGGCCGACGGTGCCAACGCCACCGCCGTATCCGACGCCGTCAATGCCAAGCTGGCCCAGATGCAGCCGTTTTTTCCAAACGACCTCAAACCCTTCATCAGTTCAGACTCCACGCCCTTTGTGCGCGCCTCCATCAAAGAGGTGGTCTATGCGCTGGGCGAAGCCATCTTGCTGGTGGTGCTGGTGATGTTTTTGTTTTTGCAAAATTTTCGCGCCACGCTGATTCCGGCGATTGCCGTGCCGGTGGTGCTGCTGGGCACTATGGGCGTGCTGTCGGTTGCCGGGTATTCGATCAACACACTGACCATGTTTGCGCTGGTGCTGGCGATTGGCCTGCTGGTGGACGATGCCATCGTGGTGGTAGAAAACGTCGAACGCGTGATGTCCGAGCAAGGCTTGTCGCCCAAAGAAGCCACGCGCAAATCCATGGCGGAAATCACGCCTGCGCTGGTCGGCATTGCGCTGACGCTGTCGGCAGTGTTCATTCCGATGGCATTTTTTGGCGGCTCGACCGGTGTGATTTACCGCCAGTTCTCTATCACCATCGTCTCGGCCATGGCGCTGTCGGTGTTTGTCGCGCTGACGCTGACGCCTGCGCTGTGCGCCAGCTTGCTCAAGCCGATTGCCAAGGGCACCGGCCACGCACACGGTGCCTTGCCCCGGCGCGGTTTGTTTGGCATTTCCGATCGCTTTTTTCTTTGGTTTAACCGCCAGTTCGACCGCAATTCAGTGCGCTACCAAAACATGGTGGGCCGACTGCTGCGGCGCAGCACGCGGATTTTGGTGGTGTTTTTGCTGATTTGTGGTGGCACGGCTTTCTTGTTCAACAAACTGCCGACCTCGTTCTTGCCGGTCGAAGACCAGGGCTATATGCAGATCCAAATCAGCCTGCCCCCCGGCGGCACCAATGCACGCTTGCAGGCGGTGATGGAAGAAGTGCGCGCCTATTTTGCCCAGCAGTCCGACGTAGTGAGCTTTAACTCCATCACCGGCCTGAGTGGCGATCAGGCCTCGGCACGCGGCTTCTTGCGGCTCAAAGACTGGAGCGAGCGCCCGCGCCCCGAGCAGCAGGCCGACGCCATTGCGCGCAAGGCCACCGAAGACCTGAAGGTGCTGCGCGACGCGCGCATCTTTGTCATGCTGCCACCAGCGGTGCGCGGCTTGGGCTCCAACGCGGGCTTTAACTTCCAGCTCAAAGACTTGAACGGCCAAGGCCACGACGCCTTGGTCGCCGCGCGTGACCGCGTGCTGGAGCTGGCCAAAGGCCACCCCATGCTGCGCAGCCTGCGCAGCACCAACTTGGACGACACCTCGCAACTGGGCGTGACCATTGACGACCGCAAAGCCGCCGCGCTGGGCGTGTCCACCACTGACATCAACAGCGTGCTCTCCAGCGCCATCGGCGGCGCTTACGTGAACGACTTTTTAAACAGTGGCCGCGTCAAGCGCGTCTATGTGCAAAGCGACGCACCGTATCGGATGTTGCCGCAAGACATTGGCCAATGGACGGTGCGCAACGCCCAAGGCAATATGGTGCCGTTCAGCGCCTTCTCGGCCACCAGCTGGACTTATGGCTCGCCGCAATTGCAGCGCTACAACGGCAGCCCCAGTTACGAGTTTGTCGGCGACGCGGCACCGGGCGTCAGCTCGGGCGCGGCCATGGACGCCATCGAAGCCATCCTGCGCCAAATGCCGCCCGGTATTGGCTACGAGTGGACGGGTGCCTCGTTCCAAGAGCGCCTGTCTGGGGCGCAAGCGCCGCTGCTGTATGCGGTGTCCATCCTGTTCGTCTTCTTGTGCTTGGCCGCTTTGTACGAAAGCTGGACGGTACCGCTGGCAGTGATTTTGGCGGTGCCGCTGGGCGTGGTCGGCGCATTGGCGTTTACTGGTTTGCGCGGTTTGTCCAACGACGTTTATTTTCAGGTCGGTCTGCTGACCACCGTTGGACTGGCATCCAAAAACGCCATTTTGATTGTCGAATTTGCCACCCAACTGCAAGAGCGTGGCCGCAGCGTATTTGATGCCACCCTCGAAGCGGTGCGCCTGCGCCTGCGGCCCATTTTGATGACCTCGCTGGCGTTTGGCTTTGGTGTGCTGCCGTTGGCAATTGGCACCGGCGCGGGCGCGGGCGGGCGTCACGCAATTGGCACTGCAGTGCTGGGCGGCGTAATATTTTCCACCGTGCTGGGCATTTTCTTTGTGCCGATTTTCTTTTTGGTGGTGCGCAGTTGGTTTGCCAGCCACTCGCGCAACGACAACGACAACGACAACGACAACGACAACAATAACAACGACAACAACAAAAGCGCCACCACTGCGAAAGGCACTGCGTGAAATACACCGCACTCACCCTGCTAGTTGCCAGTCTGACGCTGACCGGCTGCATGAACTTGGCACCGGCCTACACCCAACCCGCAGCCCCGGTGCCTGATGCCGTCAGTGTTGATGCAGCCACCGACCCAGTGCAGGCCACAGCGCCAGCACTACAGCAAGTGCTAGCGCTGGCCCTGAGTCACAACCGCGACCTAAAAATTGCGTGGGCCAATATTGAAAAAGCCCGTGCCCAATACGGCGTACAGCGCGCCGACCAACTGCCCACTGTGGCCGCCAGCGGCCAAGCCAGCCGCAGCCAATCCAGCGCCGCCTTGAACGCCTCCGGCCAGTCGGCCATCGGCAGCCAATGGGGTGCCCAAATTGGTTTTACCAGCTATGAAATTGATTTTTGGGGCCGCGTGCGCAACCTGAACGAAGCCGCGTTGCAGCAGTTTTGGCAAACCACAGTGAATCAGCGCAGCGTTGAAATCACCTTGCTGGCCGACGTTGCCAACGCTTGGCTGACACTGGCCGCCAACCAAGCGCGCTTGCAACTGGCGCAGGACACACTGACGGCGCGGCGCAAAGCGTTTGAACTGACACAGCGGACGCACGCGCTGGGTGCCACCTCGGGGCTGGTGCTGGCGCAAAACCAAACCACGGTGGACAGCGCCCGTGCCGACGTGGCCAGTTTTGCCAGCCAAGTCCAACAAAGCCGCAACGCGCTGCAACTGCTGGTCGGCACCGCGCTGCCTGCCGAGCTGCTGGCACCGCCACTGGACAGCGCCATGGTGCCCGCTGCCGCTTTGCTGGATGTACCGACGCCGCTGCCGTCGAGTCGGCTGCTGGCGCGCCCCGACATCCAAGCCGCCGAGCACGGCCTGCGCGCCGCCACCGCCAACATTGGCGCGGCGCGGGCGGCGCTGTTTCCCAGCATCAGCCTGACCGCTGCGGCGGGCAGCGCCAGCCGCGATTTATCGGGCCTGTGGGAGGGTGGCAATAGCGTGTGGAGCTTTGCGCCGCAAATACGCCTGCCGATTTTCGATGGTGGCCGCAACCAAGCCAACATCCGCATCGCCGAGGCCAACCAACAACTGGCGCTGGCGCAGTACGAAAAAACTGTGCAAATTGCCTTTCGCGAAGTGGCCGATGCCCTGGCCGAGCGCAGTCATTGGACTGAGCGCTTAGATGCGCAAACCTCGCTGGTTGCGGCGACGCAAAAAGCACTCACTCTGTCCGAGGCGCGCTTCCAATCGGGCGTTGACAACTATCTGTCGGTGCTGGACGCGCAGCGCAGC
This sequence comes from uncultured Simplicispira sp., assembly GCA_903882725.1. GTDB lineage: Bacteria > Pseudomonadota > Gammaproteobacteria > Burkholderiales > Burkholderiaceae_C > Simplicispira. Next base: position 1,688 of record CAIRYF010000126.1, on the reverse strand, counting down.
CTGTATGCCGCGCAGCAAACCCATATCACCCTGCGCCTGGCCGAGCAGGCCAACCGCATCACGCTCTACAAGGTGTTGGGCGGGAGCCGCAGTGGAAGCGGCACCTAGCGCTCACATCCCCAGCGAGCGCAGCAAATCGTCGGTATCGCTGTCTTGCAAAGAGGGGGCAGGCGCGGATGTGAGCGCTGCTGCCGCTACTGCCGCATCACTATGCGCTTGGGCAATCAAGGCGTCTGGGTCGGGCACTGTCTGCGCATCAAACTCATAAAGCTTGATGAACTCGGTGTGGTCTACCGCCAACTCCAGATAAAAAATGTGGTTTGCGCCGGTGTAGAACGTCACGCGCCGGGCTTCGGGCTGGTCCAAGTTGGCGTCCACACTGAGCATCACTTCTTTGTTTAACACCAGCATCTTGGGCTGGTTTTGCGTGATGTGCGTTTGCAGCTCGCGCCGCACCTTGCCGGTAAAGTCGCCAACCACTTGGTTCATCAACTCGCCCATCACATCGCCCACTTCGTCGGACGTAAAAGAATTGGCCAAGCCGCTTTGCGCCATGCCCATATTGAGCATATAGCTCTGGTACAGCTCCATCGCCGCCGCCGCAGAAAAGTTGATGATGACCAGCCCCGAAAAACCGCCATCGAACAACACAAAGCAGCCAATATCGGGTTTGAGACAAGTTTTGCTGATGCGCTGCACCATGCCCGAATAGTGAATCTGACTGGTCGTCGCCACGGTCAACACCCGGGTGACTGAGTTGCACAGGCTGACCAACAGGTCTTCGGTACCGTAAACGACAGGGGGTTCTGATTTGCTCATGGCGGGTGAGAGGAGTGGTGGTTGTAAATGGTCGAAAAATGCCGTTCTATATAACACACCACCCTGTCAACAGCCCGACTAACCGCACGGGCCAGGCGTGTAGCGCAATTTATTTGATAGCTACAAGCGCACGCATCTATTTGGTTTCAGGGACAAAACTAGCTGAAAGCCAATAAACACCAGCGCTACTAGCTATTCTTTTTGCTTGCAGATGATTTCAATCGGGTTGAGCTCAGGGCCGTAGGGCAGCAAGTACAGCGGCACAAACTTGTGCAGCAGCCATTCTTCAAGCACATGGCTGTCTAGGTTGTGTTGACAATCTCGTGTCGTCCAAGGGCTTGCCCAGTAGCTTGGAGAGGCGGGCAGCACGGGCAGCAGGCGGCGCACTTGCTGGTGCGGGGGCAGTGTCGGTCATGAAGCGAAATTATCGCGCTACCTAGAAAATCTACAATGGTTACGCGGACTTACTTATCTAGATTAGAGCTTGGAAAAAATCCAACGCTCAAAGTTTTAGCCTCTATTGCCTATCATTTTAATATCAGTTTGTCAGAGCTTTTGTCTGGCGTTAATAACAAGGAGTAAAGCGATGCTAAAAATAGATAAATTAAAAACGAGATTTCATACCAAGGCATCAGAGAAGTATGTTGATGTCATATTTAACTATGGCAATAATTTACTGTATTCAACCTCGATTCCAATTGAATACCGTCGAACTGGCACAGAAATTTCTGATAACGATGTTGATAGTTATCTTGAAAAGATATACGACGAAGTCAACCCCAGCGGCTGGGCTGCTTGGAATAAAGAGCAAATAATTTTTTGGAATGGGAGATCTAAAGCAATCACCACCAAATCTTTTTTTGATGTTT
>CAIRYF010000125.1 GCA_903882725.1 uncultured Simplicispira sp. | reverse complement strand
AGATTCAGCTCGCGCAAGATGTCTTCGACGCGCGTCAAATTTTCGCGCGTGCCGGCCAAGCGGTTTTCCGTCTCACGGCGGCGCTCTTTGTATTTGGAGACGCCAGCGGCCTCTTCGAGGAACAAGCGCAACTCTTCCGGGCGGCTTTCAATAATCCGGCTAATCGTCCCCTGACCAATGATGGCGTAGGCGCGCGGCCCCAGGCCCGTGCCCAAAAACACGTCCTGCACGTCGCGCCGGCGCACTGGCTGGTTGTTGATGTAGTAGCTGCTGGTGCCGTCGCGCGTCAGCACGCGCTTGACGGCTATTTCGATGTACTGATTCCACTGGCCACCGGCGCGGTGGTCGTGGTTTTCAAACACCAGCTCAACGCTGGCGCGGCTGGCCTGCTTGCGCGTGGTGGTGCCGCTGAAGATGACGTCTTGCATCGACTCGCCGCGCAGCTCGCTGGCTTTGCTCTCGCCCAGCACCCAGCGCACCGCATCCATGATGTTGGATTTGCCGCAGCCGTTGGGGCCCACCACGCCCACCAGCTGGCCGGGCAGCAGGAAGTTGGTCGGGTCGGCAAACGACTTGAAACCGGAGAGTTTGATGGAATTAAGACGCACGAATCACCCAATAAAACAGCACCACTGGCACCGCGCCAGAGTCGGCCAGTAGCCGTTCCAAGCGCACGGAGGTGCCGGGCGGTTCGAGGATGTGAATGTTACCCGAGGCAAGTATCGGGCTTGGCGAGTACCAAAGCGCTTGCAGCAAGCCAACACAGGCGCAAAAAAACCACACACCGCTCGCACCTATTAATATAGGACGAGACAATTATTGCCTATGCAATTAAATTAGCACCCCATGATCAAACCTTTGCCCGAAGACGCCCCCCAGACAGGGGCCTTTTACACCCCCGGCCAGTACACGCCCGACCAAAGCGTGGGCTATTTGATGCGCAAGGTACTCAGCTCCATCCTGTCGCAGGCCGACACCCAGCTAGCGCCGCACGATGTCACCTATGTGCAGTATTTGCCGCTGTACAAACTGCTGTGCGGCAACTGCAACACCGTGGCCGCTCTCTCGCGCGAATTAGAGATTGACCCCGGTGCTATCACCCGCGCACTGGACCGGCTAGAAGCCAAAGGCTTGGTGCAGCGCGAGCGCTCTACCGCCGACCGCCGTGTGGTGCATCTGGCGCTGACCGATGAGGGCCGCGCTGTCGCCGCCAAGGTGCCGGGCGTCTTGGCCGAGGTGCTCAACGGCCACCTAAGCGACTTCAAGCCCGCCGAATGGCAGCAAATGCTGCATTTATTGCAGCGCATGGTGACCAATGGCGAGGCGCTGCGCCACGCCAGCGGCAAAGCGGCCAGCTAAAGTTTTTCCAAGTTTTTCTCCCCCATGACACCTCCTTCTTTTTTAACGCGCAGCGGCGCACTGTGCGCCCTGCTGTGTGCCGGTGCCTTGGTCAGCGGTTGCGCCTCGCAAGGCGCGGCACACACCCCGCTGGCATCCACCCACGCCGCCGACTTGGGTTTGAGCGCCAGCCCCTCGATGCCGATAGCCGCGCAGTGGTGGACTGCACTGGGCGACACCACCCTGAACGCCTTGGTAGAGCACGCCCTGCAAGGCAACCCCAGCTTGGCCGTGCTACAGGCAAGGCAGACGCGCGCCTTGGCATTGGCCGACCTCAGCAGCAGCGCCAACCAAGCGCACGCCACGCTGCAGGCCGATGCCGCGCGCCAGCGCTACAGCGCCAACGGCATGACACCGGCACCGATTGCCGGCAGCACCTGGGACAGCGCCAATTTGCAAGCGGGACTGCGCTGGTCGCCTGATTTTTTTGACCGCCACCGCGCCGAGTTGCAAGCCGCTTTAGGCCAAGCCCGCGCCGCGCAGGCCGACAGCGCCGCTGCCCGCAGTGCGCTGGCCACCCAAGTCAGCCGCAGCTACATCGCACTGGCGCGCCTGTTGGCCCAGCGCAGCGTGGCCCAGCAGCACTTGGCGCAGCGCAACGCCCTGCTACAACTGACGCAAGAGCGCACCCAAGCCGGTTTAGACAGCCAAGTCGAACTGACCCAAGCCCAAGCCGCCCTGCCCGATGCACAGGGACAAATCGAGGCACTGGACGAGCAAATCACCCTGGCCCGGCGCCAAGTAGCTGCGCTGTGCGGCCAAGCGCCAGCGGCCCAAGCCACGCTAGCGCCGCAGCTAGACGAACTAGCGCTGGGCGACATCCCCACTGTGCTGGGTGCCGACCTGCTGGGACGCCGCGCTGACGTGGTGGCTGCGCGCTGGCGCGTCGAAGCCGCCACACAAGACGCAGCCGTAGCGCGCACGGCGTTTTATCCAGACATCAACCTGAGCGCCTTTGTCGGCCTCAACGCCATTGGCCTGGACCAACTGCTGCGCGCCAGCTCGCGCCAAATGGGCGTAGCCCCCGCGCTGACGCTGCCGCTGTTTGACGGCACGCGCCTGCGCGCCCAACTGGGAGTGCGCCAAGCTGAACTGGATGCCGCCATTGCGCAATACAACGCCGCCGTATTAAGCGCCGTCAAAGAAGCCGGCGACGCCATTGGATCGGTGCAATCACTGACGCGCCAGCAAACGCTGCAAGCACAAGCCGCCGCCAAAGCAGCCACTGCTTATGACTTTGCTGCGCAGCGCTTTCATGCCGGGCTGGGCAACTACCTGCTGGTGTTGAGCACCGAAAGCCCGCTGCTGGCCCAACGCCGCTTGGGCATTGACCTGCGCGCACGCCAACTCGACACCCGCGTGCTGCTGATGCAAGCACTGGGCGGCGGCTGGCACAACGACACCGAACTGACCGATATATCTCCCGCGAAAGATTTTTTCTCATGAGCGCACTGAATGCACACGAACACAACACCGCCCGCCGACGCGGCCTGATGCTGATAGTCGCACTGACTGTCTTGGGCGGACTGGCCTGGGGCGGTTGGCATTGGAGCAACGCCCGCTACTTTGAAACCACCGACAACGCCTATGCCGCAGGCAACGTGGTGCAAATCACGCCACAGGTGGGCGGCACAGTGGTGGCGATTGGTGCCAACGACACCGACTTTGTTCGCGCTGGCCAAGTGCTGGTCACACTGGACTCTGCCGACGCCCGCGTGGCCCTTGATCAAGCACAAGCGCAACTGGCACAAACCGTGCGCGAAGTGCGCACGCTGTTTGCCAACAACGCCCCACTGCAAGCCCAAGTCAGCCTGCGCCAAGCCGACTTGGCCCGCGCCCAAGCCGAAGCCAGCCGCGCCCAAGACGACGTCAACCGGCGCAGCCCGCTGCTGGCCAGCGGCGCTGTCGGCAAAGAAGAATTTCAGCACGCGACAGCGCAATGGACTGGTGCCAAAAGCGCCGCCGCCGCCGCCCAAGCGGCGCTGCGCGCTGCGCAAGAGCAATTGGTAGCCAGCCAAACCCAAACCGATGGCACCGCGCCCGAAGATCACCCCAACGTGCAGCGCGCCGCCGCCCGCGTGCGCGAGGCTTGGTTGGCGCTGGAGCGCACGCAACTGAAAGCGCCGCTGGACGGCACCATTGCCAAACGCGGCGTGCAACTGGGCCAGCGCGTGGCCGCAGGCGCGCCACTGATGACGCTGGTGGCCCTGAACGATCTGTGGGTGGATGCCAACTTCAAAGAAAGCCAGCTCAACAAGCTGCGCATTGGCCAAAGCGCCACGCTACAGGCCGATGTATATGGCAGCAAAGTGCTGTTCAACGGCACCGTCACCGGCTTGGGCGCTGGCACCGGCGCAGCCTTTGCCCTGCTGCCCGCACAAAACGCCACGGGCAACTGGATCAAAATCGTCCAACGGGTGCCGGTGCGCATCGCCCTCGACCCGGCCCAAGTGGCCCAGCACCCGCTGCGCGTGGGCCTGTCGATGAACGTATCGGTCGATATCCGCCAGCAAGACGGCAAGCGGCTGGCCGACACGCCGCGCACCACGCCGCCCCAAGCCACTGAGGTATTTGATGCGCCATTGCGCGCCGCCGACGACCAAGTGCGCAGCATCATTGCCGCCAACTTAGGCCGCAAAGCCGCCCAACGTTAACGCTAACGCTGGGCCCGTTATGACTGCTGCTACTTCTGCTGCGCCTGCTGCACCTGCCGCCGCGCCCTATGCGCCCGAGCCACTCAGCGGCAGCACGCTGCTGCTGGGCACAGTAGCGCTGTCGCTGGCGACGTTTATGAACGTGCTCGACTCGTCGATTGCCAACGTCTCACTGCCCGCCATTGCCGGTGACTTGGGCGTCAGCCCCGGCCAAGGCACTTGGGTGATCACCAGCTTTGGCGTGGCCAACGCCATCTCCGTGCCGCTGACTGGCTGGCTGACGCAGCGCTTTGGCGCGGTGCGCCTGTTCAGCATGAGCGTGCTGCTGTTTGTCATCACCTCGTGGCTGTGCGGCTTTGCGACGTCGCTGGAAATGCTGGTGTTTTTTCGCGTGCTGCAAGGCTTGGTGGCCGGGCCGATGATTCCGCTGTCGCAAACTCTGCTGCTGTCAAGTTACCCGCGCGCGCTGGCAGGCACTGCGCTGGCGCTGTGGGGCATCACCACGCTGGTCGCCCCGGTGGTCGGGCCGCTGCTGGGCGGCTGGATCACGGACAACGTCTCCTGGCCGTGGATTTTTTATATCAATGTGCCCATTGGCCTGCTGGCGGCCGCTTTTACCTGGGCCATCTACCAAAAACGCGAAACCCCAACGCGCAAACTGCCCATCGACACCATCGGCCTGACGCTGCTGGTGCTGTGGGTGGGCGCGCTGCAGCTGATGCTGGACAAGGGCAAAGAGCTGGACTGGTTTGCCTCGACAGAAATCATCGCCCTGGCGGTGGTTGCCGTCGTGGCGCTGGCGGTGTTTGTCGTTTGGGAGCTGACCGACAAGCACCCGGTGGTCGATTTGCGCCTGTTCAAGCGGCGCAACTTTGCCTTTGGCGCGCTGTCGCTGTCGATTGCCTATGCCCTGTTTTTTGGCAACGTGGTGCTGCTGCCGCTGTGGCTACAGCAGTGGATGGGCTACACCGCCACCTCGGCCGGTATGGCGCTGGCACCGGTGGGGCTGTTTGCCATCTTGCTGACGCCTATCGTCGGACGCAAAGTGGGCCAATGGGATCCGCGCCGCATGGCCACTGGTGCCTTTATCGTGTTTGCGCTGGTGCTGTGGATGCGCTCACAGTTCACCACCGAGACCGACTTCACCACCGTGCTGATTCCGACGCTGATCCAAGGCGCGGCCATGGCTTTCTTTTTCATTCCACTGACCACCATCACCCTGTCGGGCTTGGCACCGCACCAAATCCCGGCAGCGGCGGGCCTGAGCAACTTCACCCGCATCACGGCAGGTGCCATGGGCGTGTCCATCTCCACCACCCTGTGGGAAAGCCGCGCCGCCCTGCACCACGCCCACCTGAGCGAAGCCTTGGTGCAAGGCCAAGGCGTGTTTGCGCAAACGCTCAACGGCCTGACCAGCGCTGGCTTGTCGATGGAGCAGGCGCTGGTGCAAGTCAACCGCCTGATTGATCAACAGGCCTACACCCGCGCGGTAGACGACATTTTTCTCGGATCGTCGTATTTGTTTTTGCTGCTGATCGGCCTGATTTGGTTCACCCAGCGCCCCGCCGGCGCAGCCGCCAGCGCAGATGCCGCTGGCGCGCACTGAACGTCAATTAATAGCCAAAATAGCCTCTAGCCCTTGCACAGTCTGCGGTTGCAGCTATGGTTTTTGATGAACCATCGTCGATGGACTGCGCGGGCAATGTTGGGTTGCTGGTGCAACCCAACCTACAAGCTAAAACCATAGCTACAACCGCAGTCTGCACGCGGTCTGTAGCCCAAAAACCGGGGTACCTTGCGGGGTATCCCGGTTTTTTTATGGGCTGCGCGGCGCTGTGGGGCCGTGAATGTGGCGCTGACCCCAATACCCCAATATTGCCCCTCCTCGCTGCGGGCCGCTCTCCTACAAGCGAGTCAGCCCTTTGGTGACGCCAGCGCCGCAGCCGCCATCACACACTGGCCAACAAGGCAGTCGGCACAGGCCGCTTTGTTTTACCCCCTTCGTCTCAACCCTTTTTTTCTTCACTTGAAAGCAAGTTATGAACACCCAAGCCATCAACACCAGCACCACTATCACCCCATCGGGCAGCTTGGTGACCGGTCTTTTTCCAGACCGCAGGAGTGCCGAAGCGGCGTACCAACGCGCCCACGACCGTGGCTACACCCGCGACGACGTCAATTTGTTGATGTCGGACGAAACCCGCAAAGTACATTTTTCGCACGATGCCACCATCATCGAAACCGAGCTGGGCAGCAAAGCGGCTGAAGGCGCCGGCATTGGCGGCGCAATTGGCGGCACCATCGGCGCCATCGCCGCAGCAGTAGCGGCCATAGGCACCACCTTGGCACTGCCCGGCTTGGGCTTGGTGATTGCCGGCCCGCTGGCAGCCGCCGTGGCCGGAGCCGGCGCCGGCGCAGCCAGTGGCGGCCTGATTGGCGCACTGATTGGCTGGAGCATTCCGCAAGAGCGCGTCAAAGACTACGAAGAAGGCATCAAACAAGGCGGCATCCTGATGGGCCTGCGCGCCAGAAGCCCTGAAGACGCCGTCTACTTTGCCAACGAATGGCAAACCGTCGGCGGCCGCCACATCTACAGCTAAAGCCCGGCCCTTTGCTTGGGCCGCTCAGGCAGCCTGCGCCCCTTTGTGCATCCCCTTAAGGAGAAATTGCAATGTCCCTGTCTTTGATACTTTTAATCGTCCTGATCCTGATTCTGATCGGTGCCCTGCCCAGTTGGGGCCACAGCCGGTCTTGGGGCTATGGCCCCAGCGGCGGCATCGGGCTGGTGGTGCTGATCTTGGTGGTACTGCTGCTGATGGGGCGAATCTAGGGCAAGCTGGGCCAGCACCTTCAAGCTCTACCAGTCCTAAGTTGAGTTGTTAGAGCAGAGCTTGGAGTTTCTGTTGCATGGTGGGCGGGGTTCCTGAAAACCAGATGGCTGTCATTTTGCATAGTCTGGCGGGCAGGGACTAAGCTGCTGGGCCACCACATTTGCAGGATTGTTTGATGTCAGATTCACCAGGGCAGTTT
>CAIRYF010000124.1 GCA_903882725.1 uncultured Simplicispira sp. | reverse complement strand
TGGCCAAACTTCTGAGCGTACTGAGCCTGCAATCACTGCCCCGGCGTCTTTCACTGGATTTTCGGGACGTGTTCAGCCAAGGCTTTGCCTTTGATTTTGTGCGTGGTGATGTTCGCATTGCCAACGGCGTTGCCAGCACCAACAACCTGCAAATGAAGGGCGTCAATGCTGCCGTACTCATGGAAGGCAGCGCCAACGTGGCCAATGAAACACAAAATCTGCACGTCGTCGTCGTCCCCGAGATCAACGCCATGAGCGCCTCGCTGGTAGCCACAGCAATCAACCCGGTGGCCGGGCTGGGCAGCTTTTTGGCACAGATGTTTTTGCGCGGCCCGCTGATGCAAGCAGCCACACAAGAATTCCACATCGACGGCACCTGGGCTGCGCCGCGCGTCGAACGCATCGCACGCACGGACAAAAGCACCGCTGTGCCTACACCAACGCCATCCACTACCGAAGAAGGAGCTATCAAATGAAAATTGCCGCCCTCCAAATGGTCTCATCGCCGCACGTTGCTGACAACTTGGCACAGGCGCGCGCCTTGCTGCAACAAGCCGCCGCGCTAGGTGCCGAACTAGCGGTGCTGCCCGAGTATTTCTCCACCATGGGAATGCGCGACAGCGACAAACTGGCACTGGCCGAAACCTTTGGCCACGGCGCAGCGCAAGACTTTTTGGCCCGCAGCGCGCGGGAATTGAACTTGTGGATCGTCGGCGGCACACTGCCGCTGGCCTGCGCCGAAAGCGGCGACGCGCAGCGCGTGCGCAACAGCAGCTTGGTGTATTCACCCGCTGGTGAGTGTGTGGCGCGCTACGACAAAATTCATTTATTCCGCTTCGACAATGGCCGCGAACATTACGACGAAGGCCACACCATCGAAGCTGGCGCAGCACCGGTGCAGTTTCACCTGCCCTCGCGCGACGGCCAGCGCTGGTGCATTGGCCTGAGCGTCTGCTACGACCTGCGCTTTCCTGAGCTGTACCGCCAGCACGCCAGCGCTGGCACCGACCTGCTATTGGTGCCAAGCGCTTTTACCTACACCACCGGTCAAGCCCATTGGGAGTTGCTGCTGCGCGCCCGGGCGATTGAAAACCAAGCCTATGTGCTGGCCGCAGCGCAAGGTGGCATTCACGACAATGGCCGCCACACCTGGGGTCACAGCATGGCGATTGACCCGTGGGGCGAACTGCTGGCCGTGCAAGCCCAAGGCACCGGCGTGGTATTGAGCGAGCTGCACGCCAGCCGCATCCAACAAGTGCGCACCCAACTGCCTGCGCTACAGCACAGGGTGTTATCAGGCGTGGGCACAATAAAAAATTGATGTTTTAGGCTACGGGCAGTGCCTCAAATATCAATATTGCCAGCGCGCAAGGCATTGGTTTCAATGAACTCGCGCCGGGGTTCGACCTCGTCGCCCATCAGCATGGTGAAGACGCGATCGGCCTCGATGGCGTCGTCAATTTGCACGCGCAGCAGGCGGCGCACGGTTGGATCCATAGTGGTTTCCCACAGCTGCGCCGGGTTCATTTCGCCCAAACCTTTGTAGCGCTGGCGCGCGGTGGTGCGCTCGGCTTCGGCGATCAGCCATTGCATGGCTTGGCGAAAATCGGCCACTTTGTCTTCTTTGCGCCGCTCGCCTTCGCCGCGCTGCACTTTGGCACCAACACTGAGCAGACCACAGAAGATGTCAGCGGCTTCGCGCAGGGCGGCGTAGTCGGCACCATGGACAAAGTCTTGCGTGATGACGCTGCTTTTGATGTTGCCGTGGTGGTGGCGGCTGATGCGCAAGAGCGGCTTGTCAGTGCGCGCGTCAAACTCGCCGCTCACTTCTGCCGGTGTGCCGGTCAGGTTCAGCTCACGCAGCTTGGCTTCGAGGACGGCGGCGCTGTTTTGCGCGTCTTGCAAGGTGTCCAAATTGAGCGAGATACCATCGGCCACCGCGCGCAGCGCTTCAAAGTCCATAAAACCCGACAGGCGGGCAATCACCTTTTCAGCCACTTGGTGCTTGCGCGCCAAATCTGCCAGCGCGTCGCCACCCAGTACCGCTGCGCCAACTTCACCGCTGGTGACGATGCTGGCGTCTTTGAGCGCAATGCGCAGCAAAAAGCTGTCCAAAGCCGAAGCGTCTTTCAAGTACAGCTCTTCTTTGCCTGCTTTGACCTTGTACAGCGGCGGCTGGGCAATGTAGATGTGGCCGCGTTCTACCAGCTCAGGCATTTGGCGGTAGAAGAAGGTCAGCAGCAGCGTGCGGATATGCGCGCCGTCCACATCGGCGTCGGTCATGATGATGATGCGGTGGTAGCGCAGCTTGGCGACGTCAAAGTCGTCGCTGCCGGTGCTGCCACCGGCTTTGCCAATGCCGGT
>CAIRYF010000123.1 GCA_903882725.1 uncultured Simplicispira sp. | reverse complement strand
TTGGTCGAGGTGCCCGTCATCCATTGGGACTTTTGTCATCCCGAGGTGATGGTGATGGAGCGCATGAAGGGTGTGCCCATCAGCCAAGTGGAGCGTTTGCGTGCTGCCGGGGTCGATATTCCCAAGCTGGCGCGCGATGGCGTGACAATTTTCTTTACCCAGGTATTTCGCGACGGTTTTTTTCACGCGGATATGCACCCGGGCAACATCCAAGTCAGCTTGGCACCAGAGACATTTGGCCGCTATATCTCGCTGGACTTTGGCATTGTTGGCACGCTGACCGAGTCGGACAAAGAATATTTGGCGCAGAATTTTGTGGCGTTTTTTCGGCGCGATTACAAGCGCGTGGCCGAGCTGCACATTGAAAGCGGTTGGGTGCCGCCCGAGACGCGGGTCAACGACCTAGAGTCGGCCATTCGCACCGTGTGCGAGCCGTATTTTGATCGGCCCTTGAAAGAAATTTCGCTGGGCATGGTGCTGATGCGTTTGTTTCAGACCTCGCGGCGCTTTCAGGTGGAGATTCAGCCGCAGCTGGTGCTGCTGCAAAAGACACTGCTCAATATTGAAGGCTTGGGCCGCCAGCTTGACCCGGAACTGGATTTGTGGAGCACCGCCAAGCCGTTTTTAGAGACTTGGATGCTGGACCAAATGGGGCCACGGCGCCTGCTGCGCGAGTTCAAGGCCGAGGCGCCGCATTACGCCAAACTGCTGCCCGAGCTGCCGCGCCTGCTGCACAGTTACCTCAACCGCCAGTCAGCGCAACAACAGCGCGAGTCGCGTGAATGGCGCGAGCTGCTGAAAGAGCAAAAACGCACCAATCGCCTGCTGCAAAGCCTGCTGTATAGCGGCATGGGGTTTGTGCTGGGTTTGCTGGTAATGCAATGGTTGGTGCGGGTGCGGATTTTTTAAGCGGCAGCCCGCACGATGGGATTGTTTGGCGGGGTGGTGGAATGTGGAAAGAGGGAGCTGCCGCCTATAATTGAAGGCTTTGCTTCCCCACCACCTGAAACGACATGCCTATATACGCCTACAAATGCGGCTCCTGTGGCCATGCCAAGGATGTGCTGCAAAAAATGTCCGCCGATCCGCTGACCACCTGTCCCGCGTGCGGTGCTGAGGCCTTCACCAAGCAGCTGACTGCAGCGGGCTTTCAGCTCAAGGGCTCGGGTTGGTACGTGACTGATTTTCGTGGAGGCAACAGCGGCGCTGGCGCTGCGGCGCAGTCCTCAGAGGCGGCGGCTGCACCGGCTGCAGTCAGTGCGGCCAATGCTTCGGGCGACAGCAGCGCTGCGGCACCCGCAGCTACAGCCAAAGCCAAAGACACACCAGCTGCATCGTCCACGCCAGCTGCCGCCGCGCCGACGCCTTCCAACGACAGCTGATCGCCATTGCCATCATCGCCATCGTCATCGTCATCGTCATCGCTACGCCACCATCATCATCATCACGTCACCATCAGCCCGGGTTTTGTATGTCGCGCTTTCGTAAATGGTTGTTTACCGGTTTACTGGTGATCGTGCCCGGCGCGATCACGCTGTCAGTGCTCAACTGGATCGTCGGCCTGCTCGATCAGACTTTGTTGATTCTGCCGAGCGCTTGGCACCCGGACAAACTGTTGGGTTTTCATATTCCCGGCTTTGGTGTGCTGCTGACCGCCTTGATTTTGCTGGCTGTGGGCGCTACCGCCAGCAACTTTGCCGGGCGCAAGCTGGTGCAGTGGAGTGATGCCTTGGTCAGCCGCATCCCGGTGGTGCGCTCCATTTATTCCAGCGTCAAGCAAGTCTCGGACACGCTGTTTTCTGAAAGCGGCAACGCCTTTCGCACCGCCGTGCTGGTGCAGTGGCCGCGCGAAGGCGTGTGGACGGTGGCTTTTGTCACCGGCGCGCCCAGTGGCGAAGTGGCGGCCTACTTGCGCGATGAGTTTGTCAGCGTTTACGTACCGACCACGCCCAACCCCACGGGCGGTTATTTTGTGATGGTGCGCAAAAACGATTGTGTCGAGCTGGAAATGAGCGTCGACGCCGCCTTGCGCTACATTGTTTCTATGGGCGTGGTAGCACCCAGCGACCCGGTGCTGACCACCCCCCGCTAATCCTTTTTTTTAATCCTTTTGCGCCAACAACGGCGCCAGGAATCTGCCATGGCTATGCGTTCCCACTATTGCGGTCTTGTCACCGAAGCCCTGTTGGGCCAAACCGTCACCCTGTCAGGCTGGGTCAACCGCCGCCGCGACCATGGCGGCGTGATTTTTATCGACCTGCGCGACCGCGAAGGTTATGTGCAAATCGTCTGCGATCCCGACCGCGCCGAGATGTTCAAAACCGCTGAAGACGTGCGCAACGAGTTTTGTGTGCAAGTCAAAGGCGTGGTGCGCGCCCGCCCAGAAGGCACGACCAACGACAGTTTGGCCAGCGGCAAAATTGAAGTGCTGTGCCACGAGCTGAACGTGCTCAATGCCTCGGTCACGCCGCCGTTTCAAATCGACGAAGACAACCTGTCCGAGACCACCCGCCTGACGCACCGCGTGCTGGACTTGCGCCGCCCGTATATGCAAAACAACCTGCGGTTGCGCTACAAGGTGGCAATGGAGGTGCGCAAGTTCCTTGACACCAGCGGCTTTATCGACATCGAAACGCCGATGCTGACCAAGAGCACACCCGAAGGCGCGCGCGATTATTTGGTGCCCAGCCGCGTACACGACGGCCAGTTTTTTGCGCTGCCGCAGTCGCCCCAGTTGTTCAAGCAACTGTTGATGGTGGCCGGTTTTGACCGCTACTACCAAATTACCAA
>CAIRYF010000122.1 GCA_903882725.1 uncultured Simplicispira sp. | reverse complement strand
CGGCCAAAGCCATAGAAGCGATCAAGCTGTATTTTGTGGTCGGTGTTCGCAGAGAAATTTGCATGGTTGTGAAGCTCCTTGGCTAAATTATTGAGGGGGAAGCGGTAGCAGTGGCGGTGCCATGGGTGGGGGCGCTATGTCTTTAGTATCAAACAGCGGCAAACCTTTCATACGGTCGCGCAGATCTTCGCTGACGCTGCGAATATCGATATCAGAGCGCACCACACGCGGGGTAATGACGACCAGCAGTTCGGTGCGTGCGTCGTCGTTGGAGGTGGTTCCAAACAGGCTGCCTACGACCGGTATATCGTACAAATACGGAACCCCCGCTTTGCCACTTTTCTTACTGTCTTTGATCAAGCCACCCAAGACGATGGTCTCACCCGAGCGGACGGCAACTTTACTGCTGATTTGACGTTGTAAAAAAGTAGGTTGGTTGTCGGCAGAATCTTGTGTTGGCCCGACGTCGGTGACGGTTTGATCCACCTGCATAGTCACAATATTGCCGGCATTGACTGACGGTGTAACCACCAAATTAACCCCAGTGTCTTTGTATTGGATAGTGCTAGTGCTAGCGTCGGCATTGTTAGCAAAATTAGTAACGCTAGTTCGCACGGGTTGCTGATTGCCCACGTTAATGGTGGCAGTGTGGTTGTCCAAAACCATTAAAGAGGGACTGGAAATCACGTTGATCAAAGACTTGGTCGCCAATGCATTGAGCACTGCACGCACTTTACCCAAAGGGTTGCTGAGTGTGTAGGTGAATCCCTGGGTAGCGACATTCCCCAAAATGCCTCCCGTGACTTTATCGCCGCTGATTTGGCCTTGACCGGTATAGCCGGTGTTGGTCCGGCTATCGCTAAAAGCCCATTGAAGACCGTATTTCAAATCGTCGCTCAGGGTGACTTCAACAATGGTGGCTTCAATCAGTACCTGCGTCAGCGGCAGATCAAGCCGTTTAAGCGTAGATTCGATTTTTGTGTACTCGGCTTTAGTGCTCCAAACAAGTACCGAGTTATTCAACTCATCCGCCATAACACGTATGCCGCCTAAGTTGGCTGCCACTGGCGCTTGTGTTGGGGAGTTTGTATTGACGTTGTTAGTGTTGGTGCCAGCCGTTTGCCCGCCAGCACGCATCCCTAGACCACCACTGCTGCTGGTGCCGAACGGATTGCCAGAGCCATTCTGTCCAAAAGTCGATCCGGTCGCGCTGCCCAGCTTTGGTGCCACACCGCTGGATGCATTGGGGGTGTTGGTCGTTTGACCACCAAAAATACCACTGAGCACACTGGCCAAATGGCGGGCGTTGACGTTTTGCACTTGGTAAATGAACAGTTGCGCCTCACCGGCGTTGTCACTGGGGCGATCTAGACGCTCGATCCAGCGACGAGCTTCATCCAGATAAGCAGCGCGCGGCGTAACCACCAATATGCTGTTAATGCGCTCAATAGGCATGATGCGCAAAGCACCAAACAGCGGATTGCCCTCGCCCAACATAGCTGTTGGCGCTGGTGTCGTAGCGCTCGCTGCCGGGCGTGCAGCTCCTGCCGCAGAGGCCGCAGCGCTACCCGCGCCTGAACTCATCAGCTGCAAAGCGTTTTCGACCTCTTTGACAGAGGCGTACTTGAGCGGAAATACCCCCACTGACATTCCTTTGAGTAAATCGACGTCAAAGGTGTCAATCAAGTCTTGCCAACCTTCCGCTTGGGTACGAGTGCCCACCATGACCAGCAAATTGCGCACGGTATCTACGCGCACCAAGCCATCCGCCGGCAGCAGCGGGCGCAAGATGGATGCCATCTCTGCCGCGCCAATGTATCGCAACGGCACGACGATCACACCCGATCCGGGCTGCAACGGCGTTTTACCCACTTGGCGCACCGAAGTGCCGACGCCTTTTAATGCCTCAGGGCGACCGACGTGATAACTGCCTCGGGCATCGCGCACCAATGCCAAGCCGTTGGCAGATAGCGCGCTTTCGAGCAAAAACACTGCCTGATCAGGAGAAACTGGCGTGCGCGTAGCCAAAGTCACCGTGCCTGCCAACGGCGGATGCAAGACGTAACTGACCTTCAAAATATCGCCCAAAATGGTGCGTACCACTTCGGCAATCGGCGCTTCTTCAAAGTTCAGCGTGACTGGCGCGCCATCAAACGAAGGAGCGGGCTTGGCCGGGGCAATAACTTGGTCATCGCCCCGAATAATGCGTGGTTCATCGCTGGTATGGGCCGCCTCTATGGGCTGCGCTGTTGGCGCTGTTGGCGCAAGGTTCTGCGGCGCGCCAAGACTCTGGGCGGTGCAGATTTGGCATATTGCCAAAGCCACTACAGTGAGTGCGTAAGAGTAAATTTTCATTCGGGACCAGACGAAAAACGTGAACGGCGAGGTGGCTTAGGCGTCGTGCCCGCAGCACTCGCAGGAGGCGCAGGAGGCGCAGCGGGCGTCGCCGCTGCCTGCGCAGTGCTCAGTGACTCGATAGCTGCTGCCGGGGGTAGTGGTAGTGAGGGTGGGGGTGGCGCGATGGGCGGTGCAAACATTGCAGGTGCGGGCGCAGCGGCACCTACAGTATTGGTCATCGCGGCACGCGGCAATTGCAACGTCCGGGTTTGCCCACCACCAGCAAAAATCACACTGCGCCCTTCAATGCTTTGCAAAGTCCAACCATCCACGGACTCATTCAAACGCACGCGACGGGCTTTGCCTGCCATGGTAATGATGATGCTGGCGCTGCCATTTCCAGCAACCACCCCCGAAAGCTGGGCCGTACTGAGGTTGTCAACCGGTGCCTCAACTACCGCACTGGGTGGCGGCGGCGGGGGTGGGGGGCGGCGTGTAAGCTGAAATAAAGGACGCTCTAATAAAGCCAAAAAACGGCTGGTATTGACCGGCTGGCGCTGCGGTAAAGACGGCAGCATTTTCTGGTAGTCGTTTGTAATTGCTGCTGGTGGCGTCCAACGGATACCACGCAAACTGCCGTCTGGGTTGAGCCACAGTGCAACCAGCAGAACTACCAACGCCGCATTCATCACGACCAAGACAGCCAATACATGGCGCTTCATGGGTGCCTCCGCAGCACGGCCAGGCTCAATTGCACCGATAAGCGCTGAACACCATTTTTATTAGGCGCGCCATAGCCTTGTACCAGCACGGTATCGATCAGAATCACCGGGGTTTCGGCGG
>CAIRYF010000121.1 GCA_903882725.1 uncultured Simplicispira sp. | reverse complement strand
GCCCGGGGCGACCGAGCACAGGGGGAAGATGGACAACCATGCGCTGCCATTGCGCATCGGTCAAGGCGTGGCGCTGTTGTGTCATAAAAAGCCTTCAAAAATGAGAGGCTATTTGAACACGGCTTCAATAACACGCCCTAGCCAGCCCCGCTTGAATGATAGGTTGGGCCCGTAAATAATTACTTGAAACTAACGTGGAATTTCTTACCGTAGCCATTCAGAAGCGCCAGCACCTTTGTCGGTAGCGTAGCTTTTTCTGGCCCCAGTCCAATGCCCCCAACACGTTGACGCGCCAGCGGCTG
Source organism: uncultured Simplicispira sp. (assembly GCA_903882725.1). Classification (GTDB taxonomy): domain Bacteria; phylum Pseudomonadota; class Gammaproteobacteria; order Burkholderiales; family Burkholderiaceae_C; genus Simplicispira. Next base: position 1,966 of record CAIRYF010000121.1, on the reverse strand, counting down.
GCAGCCACTGGTCGAGGCGGCGGTGCCGTGTCGCTACCATCGCGGTCTTTCGCCGCCTCTTTGGCTTCTTTCCCCTGACTTCCCGTCCCATGAACCATCCGCCTGCAGCGCTGGCCAGTCCTTCTGCCGATTTTTCTTCTGGTGTTTCGCTTGCCTCTGCATCTACCACTGCGCCTGCCATTTGGTGGGTGGTGTGCCTGTGCGCACAGTGGTGCCGCGTCTGCGGCGAATACCGCCCGCTGTTTGACGCTTTGGCGCAAGCACTGCCACAGACGCGCTTTGTCTGGGTGGATGTGGAAGACGAGGACGAGCTGGCCGGTGATTTGGATGTCGAGACTTTTCCGACGCTGTTGATTGCCGACGGCAGTCGCGCGCGTTTTTTGGGCCCGCTGTTACCGCAGACGACCGTGCTGGCGCGGCTGTTGGCCAGTTTGCAAGCCGATACGCCCAGCACGCAGGCAGCGCCACCGCTGGCGCAGGCCGTGTTTGAGCGCGTGCGCGCCGCGCATACCATCTAAATTGATAGCTACAACCGCTTGCTACATAAAGGCTTGAGGCATTTTTGACCATTTTTATGCAAAAAATATCTTTTGACAGTGCTGCATTGCAAGAACTGTGTGACGACGGCGCGTGGCGGCGCGGCGTGCTGCTGCAGCGCCAAGGCGCGGCGCGGCTGTTGGAGGTGCTTGCACAGGACGATGAGGAGACCCAATGGCAGGTGATCGGTCTGGTGCAAGGCTCGCAGCGCACGCCTTACCGGGTCGGCGTGGAGATGGAGGTGTTGCCCGGTGGCGAGGTCGATGTTTTTGAGAGCCACTGCACTTGCCCGGTAGGCTTTGACTGCAAACATGGCGTGGCCTTGGCTTTAGAGGCGCGCCAAGCGGGTCTACCAGTGCCCCATGCGCAGGAACGCGCTGCGCGCGAGCAGGAAAGGGAGGTTCAGCAAAAAGATATGCAGTTGCTGCATTGGATTAAAGAGCTCGAGCGCGCCAACACCCAAGCCATGGCACCCGCGCCGCTGCAGCCCAAGGAGCGCCACGAGCAGTATTTGTATGTACTGACCGTATCTGAAGACCCTATGGCAGTGCCCCTGTTGCGGCTGCAGGTGATGACGTCTTACGTCAAGCGCGACGGAGCATGGGCCAAACCCAAGCGCCTGAGTGCGCAGCCCGGTGCCGGTCAACCGGCCTACGACCGCGCCAGCGACTTTGAGCGCACGTTGCTGCAGTTGGTGAACGCCTTGCCCTCTTGGCGCAGCGCCAGCACTTATTACTATTACGGCAGCGCCAACAACGACCTGCTGTGCGTGCTGCCGCAGGGCAGCGTTGGGCTGCAGGTGTTACAGCAAGCGGCCAGCACCGGGCGTTTGTTGGTCAGCGCCCATGCCCAGCTGTCGGATACGCCGTTGCAGTGGGGGCAGGCGCTGGCGCTGGATTGGACGTGGAAAAGCGTCGCTGCACCGGGCAATGTCGGCAAGGGTGCTTCTGTGGAGGCGCACAGCAGTTGGTCTTTGCGCCCCGTATTGACTGTGGCCAGCGCCAAGCTGTGTCTGAACAACCCGCCCTTGTATCTGGATGCGACCAAGGCGCAGTGCGGCCCGGTGGATACCGGCAGCTTGGGCAGCGCCCAGCTGCAGGCGCTGTGCCGGGCGCCAGCCCTGAGCAGCGCGGCGCTGAAAAAATACCACACCGAGCTGGCGCAGCAGCTGGGGCCAGTGCCCTTGCCGCCGGTGCTGCAAAGCATTGCGCGCATCGTGGGCCAAGCACCCGTGGCGCGTTTGCACTTGGCACCCACGCCAGCCCATCAGCAGGCCGACTTGGGGCTGATCACTGCGCAGCTGTGCTTTGACTACCAAGGCTGCATGGGTTGGTGGCTGACCAAACCACTGTCGGTGATGGTCGATGGCCCCCAAGGGCCGGTGTTGCTGCAGCGCGATGGCCGCGCCGAGCTGGACGCTATCGACCAG
>CAIRYF010000120.1 GCA_903882725.1 uncultured Simplicispira sp. | reverse complement strand
TCCGGTGTAGATGCTCCACATACCCCCACCGTTGCTTTTAACGCCAAGGCGCTCGTTGATATCTTTCGCTTTCAGACCAGCACGCTTCTGCTGCTCCTTAAGGTAGTTCCGAATGAACGGCTTACTGTCCTTGATCATGAACAGGATGGACTCTGTGACATTGGGAAACTGCTTGTACCCCTTCGTCGCGCGTCCAGATACGGCCTTTATGCCCTTGTCAATGATGATCTGTTGTCGCAATTGCAGACCCATTCGTTCAAGGTGAGGCACGATCAGGGCCAGCGTGCGGAAGTAACCGAACAGGTAAAAACTTCCGCCCAAACGAAGAGCATTCGTTGCGTGTTCGAGCCAAATTAATGACCACTCCAAGTAGTCCGCTTCCGTTCGCCATTGATAGTCCCACTTCTCGCTAACAACCTTCCAGTACGGTGGGTCGGCGATCACAAGGTCTACGGACTGTGCGGGGATGGTTGGGAGCAGTTCTACTGCGTCGCCAAGAAGTACGCGATTGCTATTCATGGTCATCATCATAGACCACTTGCTCGCTTCCGGATCGGTGTGCCTCCATGAGTAGGGTGTCTGGTTGGCGACTCCGCGTGTGTGTCTGTGTAGAGGCGAAGCGGTTGTCCTGACGCCTGACCGGTGCAGAGCAAGTGCATCCAAGTAGGGAACTGCTGGCGCGTCGTGGAGTTGGATTGCGAGGCCTAAGTGTCAAGTCCCGCCTAGTTATAAACACGCTTAACGAATAATTCTGGTTTTTGCTGCTGCCACTTCTTGAGAGCAGCGACCGGGGTGAGATGCTTTAAAGCGCGCTGCGCAATGCTGTGGTTGTAGGTCTTGAGGTGTACAGCATCAGCGTGGTCTGCAACTCAGCCGCCGAGGCAAGATAGATGCGCATATAGACCCAGCGCGTGGCGCGGTCAAGGGCGACAAACAAATAGCACCGGCTCCTTTCATCGGCCCCGAGCGTGACACTGCCGGGTTGATGAATTCGCGCGTCACTACTAGCGCGCCGTTGCCACGGTGATGTTGTAAAGCTGGGCCAGCACTTTCACTGGCTCTGTCGAAGTATTGATTTCAGTCCTAGTTCTGGGCGTGGTGCGCGCTTGAGGATGGATGCGGCTCATGTGGTTTGCTCCCGTTGAATGGACTCGATAACCCCGTACAACGCCTACCGGCCCTGAGCCCAAAGCGCACGCAACAGCGCTCATGGGGTCAGCGCCAGCCCTTCCCAGCGCGGTGCCAAGTCGTGCGGCACATCCAGCAAATCCAGCGCGCGCGCCACGCTGTAATCCACAATGTCGCCCACGGTTTGCGGGCGCAAATAAAACGCCGGCAGCGGCGGGCAGACGATGGCACCCATTTCCGTCACCGCCACCATGTTGCGCAGGTGCGTCAGGTGCAGCGGCGACTCGCGCACCAGCATGACCAGGCGGCGGCGCTCTTTCAGCACCACGTCGGCGGCGCGGGTGAGCAAGTTGTCAGACAGGCCGTGCGCCACCGCCGCCAAGGTGCGCATCGAGCACGGCGCAATCACCATGCCCGCGCACTGAAACGAGCCGCTGGCAATGGCCGCGCCGACGTTGCGCACGTCATGCACTCGGTGCGCCAGCGCTTCAACCGATGCGCGATCCATGTCCAACTCGTGCGCCAGATTGCGCCAGCCCGCGTCCGAGACCACCAAATGCGACTCGATGCCCGCCATGGACTGCATCACTTGCAACAGGCGCGCGCCATACACCGCGCCACTGGCACCGGAGATGGCGACGATGATGCGGCGCGGCGCGCTCATGCGACGCGCTCTAACGGTTTGGGCACCCGCAGCGGCGTGTCTTGCACAACTTGCAAGTCCTGCAAGTCCTGCGCTACGCGGTCGAGTACCGCCTGCGCCTGCGCCGGGTCAAAGTCTTCGTGCTGGCGCTTTTTGACGCCGTATTGCTGCAACTGGTAGTGGCGCGCTGGCGTGATGCCGTGGCGTGCCAAGCTGCTGTGTACGCACACCAAAGCGCAGCCGTCCAGCGCAATGATGGATCGGCCCGATCGGGCAGTTTTGACCAAACTCGGCACGTCGCCGCCGACACCGGCAATGCACGACATTTCGGCCACGCCGACGCGATCCAAGCGCACCGCCACATGGTTGGCCAACTGCGCTGCGCTGGAGCAGCCCGAGCAGGAGTAGATGAGCGGGCGCAGCTCGGGCGCAGCGCTCATGGCCGCGCTCCGGGAAAACCGCCCGGGAAACCGCTCGGGCGCAGCGCTGCCAGCCGGGCCAGCACTTGGCGCGGTGCCCATTGCTGCAGGTCAAGCACCGGCAGCTCCAGCGCGTCCAGCGTGTTTTTGACTACCAACCCCAGTTCGGTATCGCCTTCCATCGACAGGCGGCGGTTAAAAAACAGCGTGTCGGGGTCTTCTTGGCGCTGCGCCAAGCGCAAAAAATCGTGTGCGCTGGCGCTGATGCACAGGTCGGTCTGCGCAAACCGCGCGCGCGGGGCAAAAGCGCCGCCAGTCCAAGTGAAATCAAAAGTGACGCGCGCATCACTGACCCGGATGCGCAGGCGCTTGTGCAGCAACATCGCCGCCACGTCAGAGGGCAATTGGCGGGCAATGCTGACGTTCAAGGCCGTGGTCAGCAGGGCCGAGCCTGGAAAGGCGGGCAAGCGCGACAGCAACGCCGCCACCGGCGCGGGCACCGTCGTCGGCAGCAGCGAGGCGACCGAAGACGCCGAAGACACTGGAGACATAGAAGGGACGGAGGAATGCATAAGAAACTCCTGATTTGATAGCTATAAGCGCTTGCTACGTAAGGGCTAGAGGGCTATTTTGCTTAAAAACGGCTTAAATTTTGCTTAAAGGTGGCCGTATTGCGACCGTATGCCGCTCAGGCCAACGCGCCAGCGGTGGCGCTGACCCAGTCTAGTCCCGGCTGACCGTGCCAGTAGCCGTTACAACCCTGTTCGGGCATCAGTGGCTCCAAGCGTGCTTGCGCCTCGGCGGGTGTCAAGGTGCCCCGGCGCACGGCGTCAAACAGCGCCACGATGTCGCCGGTGTGCGCAGCTTGCGGGCTCAGGCGCAGCACATCAACGCCCATGGCCTGCATCTGCGGCACCGATTCGATCAGGTTGTAGACCCGCGCCGACTGCGTTTGCGTGCCGTTGAGCACCAAGAAGTGCTCGCTCTCGCGCGTGTTCAGCAGCAGGCCATCGGGATGGGCAATGCAGCTGAACTGGCAATCGTCCTTGGGCAAATTGCGGTGGCGCGCAGTAAAGCAGCGCGCCGAATACGCCAGCGGCATTCGGCCATAAGCAAACACTTCGGTTTGCAGGCCAGCGGGGCGACCGGCTTGCAGCACGGCCAGGTCGGTGCGCTTCATTTCCAGCGGCATGACCCAGCGGCTGGCACCCAAGCTGGCCATCCAGGTGAGCGAGGGCAGGTTGTACAGATTGAGCTGCGGCCCGGCGACAAACGGCTTGTGGCCGCTCAGGCGCTGCACCGCGCCCATGTCGTTGGCTTCGACGGTGAAATCATTTTGGGCGGCAATTTTGTGCATGGTGCCGCCTTCTGCCGTCGATTCGAGCAGCACTTGGGTGGACAACAGCACCTCTTTGCCCGCAGCGCGCAGCTGCGCGGCAATGGCCAGCCAGTCGGCCAAACGCATTTCGTGGCGGCGCGAGCAGACGGTTTCGCCCAGGTAGACGATATCGACCGGCATCTGCGCCACGGCGTCGTAAAAAGCGATGGTGGTGTCGCGCGGCCAGTAATACAGCAGCGGGCCGAGGGAGAGTTTCAAAGCGGGAGCGTTCATCGTCGTCGTCATTTTTGCGGCCTCATTTCCAAGGGCGGTGGTAGGCGCCCAGCGTGTGTTGCTGGCCTTCGGCGACTTGGTCGAGGCTGGCCATCCACGCCGGTTTGGGCGCGTAGCGGTGCGGGTTGGCGATGCACTGGTCGATGGCCTCGCGCAGCACCTTGGTGACTTGCGCCACGTAGGCCGGGCTGCGCTGGCGGCCTTCGACCTTCAGGGCGCGCACGCCCATCTTCATCAGCTGGGGCAGCAGTTCGAGGGTGTTGAGGCTGGTCGGCTCTTCAATGGCGTAGTAGTTTTCGTCGTCACCGACATCAAAACGGCCTTTGCACAGCGTCGGGTAGCCGGCGTTTTCGCCGGGGGCGTAGCGGTCGATCAGCACGCCGTTCAGGCGCGACTCGCGCCCTTGCGGCGTTTCAACCCAGCGCACGGCCTTGGGCGGCGAGCACACGCCGTGGGTGTTGGGCGACTCGCCCGTCACATAGGACGACAGCGCGCAGCGGCCTTCGACCATCACGCACAGGCTGCCAAAGCCAAACACTTCAATCTCGACCGGCGTGCGCTCGATGACGCGCTGCACTTGCTCCAGCGACAGCACACGCGGCAGCACCGCACGCACGATGCCGAACTGCTCGCGGTAAAAGTTGATGGCGTCGTAGTTGGTCGCCGAGCCTTGCACCGACAGGTGCAGGCGCAGCTTGGGGTGGTGCTGCGCGGCGTACTGCATCAGGCCAGGGTCGGCCAAGATGACGGCGTTGACGCCCAAATCAGCGGCCTTGTCGAGCGCACTGCGCCACAGCTCGGGGTTGCCCGCCTGCGGGTAGGTGTTGAGCGCCATAAACACCTTGGCACCTTTGGCGTGGGCGTAGGCAATGCCGTTGGCAATGGCGGCCTCGTCAAAGTTCAGGCCGGCAAAATTGCGCGCGTTGGTGGCATCGCGCAGGCCCAGGTACACGCAGTCGGCTCCGTGGTCTACCGCCGCTTTAAGTGCGGGCAGACTGCCAGCCGGGCAGACGAGTTCAAAGGGCTTGGAAGCAGCGTCGGCCAGAGCGGCGGCGCGGTCGGGAGAGGTCATGTCTTGCATACACTTAGGTGTTGAACGTGGGCGCGAGAGCGCACCATTACACAGCCCCGAGACCATATACAGGCAAGCCTCGCGCGCCATGATATGTGTCAAGTGGCGGCCAAACGTTTGATTGTTTTACTGCGCCATTGCCGCAATCGACGGCTGGCACGCTTTGCTCCCCCACCCACCATGAACAAAAATCTGTGGCTGCTGGCCCTGTGCCAAGGCCTATTTCTGACCAACAACGTCGTCTTCATTGCCATCAACGGCTTGGTCGGCCTGCAACTGGCACCGTATGGCTGGATGGCGACGCTGCCGGTGATGGGCTACGTCGTCGGCGGCGCGCTGGCAACACCGCTGGTAGCGCATACGCAAAGGCGCTGGGGGCGGCAAGTGTCGTTTCAAATTGGGCTGGCGGTGGCGCTGGTGTCGGCGCTGTTGTGCGCGCAGGCGGCGTTCACCGGCAATTTTTGGCTGCTGTGCAGCGCCACGCTGGTGGCGGGCTACTACAGCGCCAACGGCCAGCTGTACCGCTTTGCCGCCGCTGAACTGACCGCCGTGGCCTCGCGTGACCGCGCGGTGTCGCTGGTGCTGGCCGGCGGTTTGCTGGGCGCTATTGCCGGGCCCAACGTAGCGCGGCACGCGCGCAATGTGTTCAGCGTGCCGTTTGTCGGTGCCTATATCGCGCTGGTGGGCGTGGCACTGCTGTCGATGGTTTGCATGGCGCTGATTCGCTTTGAGGCGCTGCCCTCGGCCGCCGCCCGCGCTGCCAGCGCCGCTGCTGCACCGGGGCGCTCGCTGGGCCAGTTGCTGCGCCAGCCTAAATTTGCCGTGGCGGTGATGGGCGCAGCACTCGGTTACGGCGTGATGAATTTGCTGATGGCCGCCACGCCGCTGGCGATGCAGGTCTGCGGCTACGAATTCAGCGACGTCGCTTTCGTGTTGCAGTGGCACGTTATCGGTATGTTTGCGCCAGGGTTTGTCACCGGGCATTTGATTCAGCGCTTTGGTGTGCTGACCATCATGGGTGTGGGCGTGTTGCTTAATTTGGCGTGTGTGCTGGTGGCGTTGTCGGGACAAGACCTGCACCAGTTCACCATCGCGCTGGCGCTCTTGGGCGTCGGCTGGAATTTCTTGTTCACCGGCAGCACCACGCTGGCCATGCAAGCCTATCGCCCCGAAGAAAAAGACCGCGCCCAAGCGGGCATCAACTTCTTTGTGTTTGCGACCATGGCAGTGACCTCGTTCGCCTCGGGTGCGCTGGTGACGACCAAGGGCTGGGAGCTGTTGAACTACGGCTCGCTGGTGCCCATTAGCCTGACCGGGTTGGGGCTGATGTGGCTGGCTGTGCATGAGCGCAAAGCGCCGGGAGCAGCTTAAAAACAATAGCTACAACCGCAGACACCTATTGGGCTAGGGTCTTGTTTGGCTCAAAAAACAAGACGCCATGATGCGCCATGCCTGCGCAGAGCCCATCAATCCATCCACGCGTACAAAGGGAAGCTTGCCATGTCAGAATTTTTGGCCCATTCGGGCGGGCATTTGTTGGCCGATCACTTGAGCCGAGTCGCGGCACTGGCGGCCCAATTTTCTCAACCCTTTGACAGCGCAGAACCCACGCTGCGCTGGGCTTATCTGGCCGGTCTGTGGCACGACTTGGGCAAATACCGGCCCGGTTTTCAGCGCTATGTGCGCTTGGCAAGCAACCCCGATGCGCACATCGAAGGCAAAGTGAGCGGGCGCGAAAAAACCCATTCCGCCGCCGGGGCGCTGTGGGCCATGCAGCAGTTAAACCAACCGGGCCGCCCCTTCGGCCACATCCTGGCCTACCTGATTGCAGGCCACCATGCGGGGCTAGACGATTGGGACGGGGGGCTGAAAGAGCGGCTGCAAAGTGAAGACTCTCGACGCGAATTGACAGAGGCTTTGGCGGCCCAGCCTCCCACCGACATCTTGGCGCACGGCAATGTGGTGGCGCACATTCCCGGTGGCGCCTGCGGCTTTGCCTTGTGGGTGCGGATGCTGTTCTCGTGTCTGGTGGATGCTGATTTTTTGGACACCGAAGCGCACTTTGATGCCGGCAAGCCAGCCCGGCGCGAGGGTTTTCCGGCGTTAGCGCAAATGCAGTGGGCGTTTGATGCCCACATGGCCGCATTGCCAGCGGCGGATACACCGGTGAATAGCTTGCGCGCCGACATCCTGCGCCAGTGCCGCGCCAAGGCGGTCTTGCCTGCGGGATTTTTCTCGCTCACGGTGCCCACGGGCGGCGGCAAAACACTGTCCAGCCTAGCGTTTGCGTTAGAGCACGCTCAAGCGCACGGCAAGCGCCGCATCATCTACGCCATCCCCTACACCAGCATCATTGAGCAAACTGCGGATGTATTCCGGGGCGTCTTCAAGGCATTGGGCGACGAGGTGCTGATAGAGCACCACAGTCAGTTTGATGCTGCCGCCCAAGACGAAACCGCACGCAGCCGCCTGGCCTGCGAAAACTGGGATGCGCCGCTGGTCGTTACCACCAATGTGCAATTGTTCGAGTCCCTGTTTGCCGCCAAAACCTCACGCTGCCGCAAGCTGCACAACATCGTGGGCAGCATCATCGTGCTGGACGAAGCGCAGCAACTGCCGCCGGAGTTTTTGCAGCCCATTCTGGATGCGCTCAATCTGCTGGTGAAGCACTACGGCGTGACTGTGGTGCTGTGTACTGCCACCCAGCCCGCACTCAACAGCACCGACTATTTCGACAAGAGTAAAGACTTGCGTGGCTTGGACAAGGTGCGCGAAATCATCGACCACCCCGACGCACTGTTTACGGCGCTT
>CAIRYF010000119.1 GCA_903882725.1 uncultured Simplicispira sp. | reverse complement strand
TCAACAAGACCAGCACGCTCACCGGGCGCATCCGCAACGCCACCGACCGCATCTATGCCGCCAACCTAGGCAGTCAGGCCTATCTGGGCGCACCCCGCACGGCCGATGTGACCCTGCACGTCGCGTTCTGAAGCACAGGAGCCCGCCATGATCCATTCCAAACGCTGGCTGTTTCTGCTCCACCGCTGGTTGGGCGTGCTGCTGTGCGTCTTCTTTGCCATGTGGTTTGTCTCGGGCGTGGTGATGATGTATGTGGGCTACCCCAAGCTCACACCAGCCGAACGACTGGAACATCTGCCGCTCTTGCGCACCGCCCCTATGGGGCTAGACCCCGCGCAAGCACTGGCTATGGCCGGGCTGCACGGCCCACTACAAGACCTGCGCTTGGCCATGGCCAGCGCGGGCCGCGCCGTCTACCTGGCCACGCCCGCACACGAGACCCCCAGCGCACGCTCCAAGAACGCCCGGGTACACCGCCCCAGCGTGGTGGTTATTGACGCCACCACGGGCGCAGTGCTCACCGGCGTGGACACTGCGCACGCCCTGGCCAGCGCCACCGCCTATGCGGGTACGGAGGTCACCGCTGTCCATGAAGGTGCGGTGGGCGAAGATGCTTTCACCCACTCGCGCGCGCTCGATGTCCACCGGCCCCTGCACCGCGTGCAGTTGAACGATGCCCAAGGCACGCTGCTTTATGTCTCCGGCAAGACTGGCGAGGTGGTGCGCGATGCCACGCGCACCGAACGCATCTGGAACTACGCGGGCGCGTGGATTCACTGGCTCTATCCTTTGCGCGGCAATATGTTCAATGTCTACTGGGCCGACATCGTCAACTGGCTCTCCATCATCGGCATCGCCATGACGATTTTGGGCACCCTGGTGGGCCTGATGCGCTGGCGCTTTGCCGGCACCTACCGCAACGGCACGCGCTCGCCCTACCCCGGTGCTATGATGCGCTGGCATCACATCGCGGGTCTGCTGTTCGCAGTCATTGCGTTTACCTGGATTTTCAGCGGCCTGATGTCCATGAATCCTTGGCGCGTCTTCGACAGTGGCGCAGCTCCTTTGCGGGCCGAGGCCATGGATGGCGGGCCGCTCGCACTGCCTGGGCAGCCCGCCAGCGTGCAAGCTTTGCTGGCGGCTGCCCCTAGCGGCGTGCGCGAACTGCGCTGGACGCGTACAGCAGGCCACACGCTGGTGCAAGCAACAGCTCCGGGTGAGCGTACTGTGCTGCTCGATGCCACCACAGCCCAGCCCCACACGTGGAAAAAGGGTGAACTGGAAGCTGCTGCTGCGCAATTGCTGCCCAATCCGGTCGAGCGCATCGACACGTTGCGGGCCTACGACACCTATTACTACACCCGCGACGCCCACACCATGGGTGGCGGCGCTGAGAAACCCCTGCCCGCACTGCGCTTGGTCTTCGGTGACAAGCAGGCCAGCTGGGTGCATATAGATCCGCACACCGGTGTGGTGCTGGGCCGTATCGACAGCCACCGACGTTTGTCCCGCTGGCTGTTCGGCATGCTGCACAGTTGGGACTGGCTGCCTTTACTCACGCTGCGCCCATTGTGGGACATCGTGCTGATTGTGCTGAGTTTGGGTGGTGCGGCCATGAGTCTGACCGGGGTAGTGATTGGCTGGCGGCGCGTGGGGCTCAAGCTGGGCGCGGTGCGACGTGCGCCATTGGAAAGTCAACGCGCCGACAGTGCCATCAAATTTTGATATTTCACCTGATAAATTACTTGCCAAATGCCATATAAGCCACGGCTGGCAAGCGCTGTTAGCTATCGTTTTTATGCCTCAATTTGACCGTTACGCCGCCCCTGGGCGT
>CAIRYF010000118.1 GCA_903882725.1 uncultured Simplicispira sp. | reverse complement strand
TTGTGCTGTCGGGTTTTGCCATCTACCTGTCTACCCAAGCGCCTTCTGAGCAGGGCGTGCTGCGCTTCTTGCTGCGCCGCTTTTTTCGCATCGTGCCGCTGGCATGGCTGCTGATGGCGGTGGTTTGGCTGATCACGCCCAGCATCTCGGCATGGGCCACCCTCAAAAGCGTGCTGTTCATCCCCTTGTCGCCTGAATCTGCACCCTTTTTTGGCTACAACATCCTGCCCGTGGCTTGGACGCTGACCTACGAGCTGTGTTTTTACGCGCTGTTTGCCCTAGCGCTGGGGGCCGCGCCACGCCAGCGCGGGCTGGTGGTGACGGCACTGGTGCTGGGCATGGTCGGGCTGCTGCAATGGCACTCGGGCCAAAGCCTGAGCATGGACGCCTATCAAGACGGCATTTTTAAAACGCTGCACCTCGGCCCCCTCTGGGTGGGCATTTTTGCCAACCCCCTATTTTTTGAGTTCCTGTGCGGCGTGCTGCTGGCGTGGCTTTATATGCACCATGTGCCGGTGCTGGCAAAAATTCCGGTGCCGGTGCGCACGGCCTTGTACCTGTTCTTGCTGGCTTTTTTCATTTCGCATTTCTTCTCGGGGCATGCCATGGGGCATGGCCTGAACCGCAAGGGTCTGGCGGCCATCGCCTTGTTTGTGCTCTATTTGGCCATGCATGTCGATCCCCTGCTGGCTTGGTTCAACCAGCGCTTTGCACCCGGGCCGGGCGGCATTTTCCAGTTTTTCGGGCAGATATCGTTCAGCCTGTACCTCGTGCATGGTGTGTTGCCGCTGAACATCGGCCAAACCCCGCTGCTCAACCACCTCTACGAACAGTCCAGCGGCTGGGGCAAGTTTGTGCTGCTGTTGTCGTTTTCTGTTTTGGCCGCCTATGTGCTGTATGTGCTGATCGAGAAGCCCTGCCAAAAACTGGGCAAATATCTGGCGCGCTGACTGCGCTGCTCTCCCGCACCTATGCACGCCACCACCCCGCACAAGCTCGACTTCATTCAAGCGCTGCGCGGCATTGCCGCCCTGTGGGTGGTGCTCTACCACGGCAGCCGCTTCATCAGTCCGTATGGCACGGGTTTGGGCGACGTGTTGTTTGGGCCGGCGGGCAGCATGGGGGTGGTGCTGTTTTTCATCCTCAGCGGCTTCATCATGGTGCATACCACCCGCAACTTGCGGGGTGGCCTGTGGGATGTGCTGGAGTTTCTGATCAAGCGCTTTGCCCGCATCTGGCCGGTGTATGCGGTGGTCACGCTGTGTTATGCCTTTGTGCGCCTAGGCGGGTGGGGTATTTTTGATAACCGCGTGGTACTGGGCCACATCGCGCACTCGCTAATGTTCTTGCCCGTGGGCAACGGCCCGCCGCCCGGCTTTGGTATGCCCGTGCTGGACGTGGGCTGGACGCTGAACTACGAGATGTACTTCTACGTCCTTTTTGGCATCTCGCTGCTGTTTGGGCGCTGGCGCTGGTGGGCTCTGGCCGCATGGCTGGGCCTGTTTCTGCTGCTGATTCCCCAACTGCACGGCCCTGTCAGCCTGAGTCCTGTCACCAATTACGGCTTTGCCTGGAGCGGTCTGCAGGTCATGACTTCGCCCATCGTCTGGCAATTTGTCGCCGGCGTCGTGATTGGGCTGCTCTACCACGCCCGCTGGACACTCTGGCGCCCCGACGTCCTCAAATACCTGCTGTTTCTCGCGCTCTCGATGGTGGCTTGGCAGTATCTGAGCCGCGCCAAGGTCGGTCATGGCGTGCTGGACTGGGGCCTGGGCCTGATCCCGTTGGTGCTGGCGTTTTGCCTGGCGAGCAAGCGCTTTGCCATTCCAGTCTGGGGGCCGTTGGTGTTCTTGGGCGACATTTCCTTCTCGCTGTACCTCTGGCACCCCTTGGTGCAAGAGCTGCTGAGCTGGCCCTTCGTCATCACCGGCCATGGCAACCTGACCAGCGGTTTCTCCTATCTGCTGCTGACCACCGTGGAGTCGATTACGGTGGCCACCCTCTCGCGCACCGTGCTGGAGCTGTGGCTGTCAGCCCACGTCAAGCGGAGCTTGCTCGCTGTGTGCGCGCCTTGGCGGCATGGCGCACACAAATCTATTCTCAATGCAAAGTAAAGGAAGACC
>CAIRYF010000117.1 GCA_903882725.1 uncultured Simplicispira sp. | reverse complement strand
GCGCAGGCGCTTGGGCAAAGGCCGGGGCGGCTTCGACGGCTTCGACGGCTTCGCTTTGTTCTTGGCGCAGTTCGTCTCGGGCGCTTTGCTCTAGGCTTTGCACCTCGTACTGGGGCAGCACGCGGTCGGCTTCTTCTGCACCGTGTTTGCCTATCAGCCACTCGCGCAAGCGCCGAAACAGTCCGGCCACGGTCACGTCTTCCCATTCGGAAAAGGTGATAACGCCTTCTTCGGCTTCGGCAAAGCTGGCCAGTTGGGGCGTGGCCAGCCCCTTGATGGCTGGAGCCTGTGCGCCCAAAAAGCCCACATGGCGCAAGTAATAGACACCCGGCACCGGGTTGCCCGGCGCAGTGGGGGCATAAAAGCTGGCACTGATTTTTTTGAAAGCCCCGGCCTGCACCATCTCGGCAAACTCGGGGTTGACTTGTTGCGGCACGGCCAGCAGGCCAGCCTCAGCACATTGCAAGCGCTGCACCCAGCCATAGGCGGGCATATCGTGCGTGGGGTGGCCTACCACCAAGGGCGCTTCGTGTTTGGCCGGATCGTAGGCAGCCACAGTGGCTTGCAAGTCAGACTCAGAAAACGCCAGCGCCTGACCGCTCATGGCGGTGTGGCGGCCTGGCTTAAATATATGCAGGGGGGCAGAAGTAGGGCTGGGCATAGGCCGTACTTTGTGGGTTGATGGCCGCTGCGGTCAGGGCGCACGGCTTCGGTAGGAGCGCCAATGCGGCAAGAGGCGCGTTAATTGGCGTTTTGCCGCGTTAACTTTTTTTGCTGGTGTCTGCGCCTAAGTTGGGCGCGCTTTGGCTTTGTAGGCGTCTGTAGTGGCTCAAACGCCATCGAGCAAAAATTCTTGCAGCGTGGCCAGCACCAAGGCCTGTTCTTGCGGGTGCAGGCTGCCATCAGCGCGCACTGGCAAAAAGGGCCGCGCCGGTATCTTCACGCGCCGCCCGCGCCCGGCCATGCCACCAAACTGGTGGATGGCTGCGTACTGCTGCGCAGCGCTCACGCGCAGCGCGTTGGTGCCCTGCACTGTGGCCACTATTTGGCGTTGCAGCGCGCCGGTATCGACCAGCAGCTTGCGCGAGCCGCCCCCACGGCGGGTGCGCATCAGCCCCAGCGTCACCGGGCTGTAGGCCTTCCAGGCTTGGCCATCGGGGCCGCTGCTGCTGTCAAAGCGGGCCTTGCTGCGCTCAACGATGTCCTCGCCCAGCGCCTGTAGATAGGGGGCCATGTTGCCCACGCGGGCAGACAGCTTGGCCAGCGCCTGCATAACGGCCTGGTCTTGGACGGTGATGGTAAAAGTGGTCATGGGGCCATCTTAAAAAATAATTTGAAATAACTTCAAAAACTATTGACTTTTCGAAAGTCAAGATAAATTTAAGCAAATTTCAAAAATATACTTTTGTCAATAAGTACAAACACCAATAGCTATTTTTGTGTTTGGGTGTATATGAAGTTGGTCGTAGGGTTGTTTCGTTGTTGCAGGTTGCTGATATCGGCGGTCAAAGCCATAATTAAAATCGTCGTTCCGTGCGGTGTAAATCTCTCGGCCGTAAGGGTTTCGGTGCAAGCCGAAAAATAGCGCGAACGTGGGGAGACGGAGAGTCCCCATCGCGGAATGGCATCTTTATTGCAGCGGCAACGCATCGATTAACACCGTGCCTTTCTTGCGCTGTAGCCGTGCATCCTTGAGGCTCGACAGCCGGAACGATTTCAAATAGACCGCCTTGCCGGTTGCGGTCTGCTGCAACACTGCCACATACCAGCGGCCCGCCGCGTCTGATACAAACAAAGTCATTTGCTCGTTTTCAAGCACTACCAAACGAGGCGAATCCAAGGAGACTTGCGCGTTCAGGTAATCCAGCGCCCCAAAGTCTTGCCCCGTGCGGCTGACCTGCTGCTTAATTAGGTCGTACTCTGATAAATGCACCACTTGGGTGCTAACGCCCATACGCTTGGCCATGTCTGGTGCCAACACTGCTATCGGGTATTGCTCGGCAGGGCTTAGGCGTTTACGCAATAGCGCCGTCTTGGCCTCTTTGCTCAGTCCCTCGTATTCAAGAGCCATCAGCGTGGTGGCTACACGGTCGGCAATACGCTGGTGCCAGCGATCAAAAACCCCATCTTGCAAGTTATCCGCCACCATTTGCCGGGCCACGCCATAGGGGTACTTGTCCAGGTTGGGATGCCATGTCGCCCCCGGCGCATAGTCAAACCCCTTATCTATTCCCAGTGGCGCACCAGTTTTGGGGTCGATGGTGTCCCAGCCCTCGGGCGGCTGGCCCAGCCCGGCGCGTGCGCTGGCTTCGCCCTCTTTGCGGCTGACGGCCACAATGCGGCAGCGGCAGCTCCAGCCGTTGGGCGCAAAGTGTGTCAAAAAAAACGGGTGGTCATGTGGCAGGGTCAATCCATGCCAAGCCAAATGCAGGGGCCGTGGATGGCGCACGGCCTCGCTGTGGATATAGCGCCAATACGGGCGCAGGCGCAAAAACTCTGGGTCTTTGAGTTGCTGCCAGCGCCCGGCGGCGTAGCTGTGCGCTAGGTTAGTTTGGTAAATCACCCGTGCCCGCCATGCCTGCCCAGCGGCGCTGTCTTCGCCCGTCCAGCCTGTCCAGCCGTTGCGCGCTACCACCTCCTTAAACTGGCGCAAAAACTGCGCTTGGCCCATGCCTTGCTCTGCCGCATCAAGCACGGCACGGTGCAAGTCGGCCAGCAAATCGGCTTT
>CAIRYF010000116.1 GCA_903882725.1 uncultured Simplicispira sp. | reverse complement strand
CTGGCACCGGTAGACACCAATTTGTTCCCAGGTGGCTGGAATAATCTCACGCCCGAGATGCTGCCGCTGGCCGTACAGGCGGCCATGGCAGCGATTGAAAAAATTTGTCCCGAAGCGCGCAACCTGCTGATCATTCCTGAGAACCACACACGCAATAACGCCTGCAATACTGCGTATTTGAGCAGTGTGGCGCAGCTGCAGCGCATCTTTAGCATGGGCGGTCTGAATGTGCGCGTCGGCTCGATCAGCCCCGAGGTGAAAGAAACCACGGTGATTGAGTTGCCCTCCGGCGAGCGCATCACCTTGGAGCCGGTGCTGCGCAGCCGCCACCGCTTGGGGCTCAAGCATTTTGACCCTTGCACCATTTTGCTCAACAACGATCTGTCAGCCGGGCCACCGGGCATTTTGGAAGATTTGCACGAGCAATATCTGCTGCCGCCGCTGCACGCTGGCTGGAGTGTGCGGCGCAAGAGCCACCACTTTCGCAGTTACGAAGAGGTCAGCAAGCGCTTTGGCAAGCTGCTGGGCATTGACCATTGGCTGATCAACCCACTGTTTAGCCAGTGCAGTGCGCCAGATTTTGCCGCTGATACAGGTTTGGATGTCTTGCAGGCTAGCGTGGATACGGTGCTGACCAAAATTCGGCGCAAGTACAAGGAATACGGCATTAACGAGAGACCTTTTGTCGTTGTCAAACCCGACAGCGGCACCTATGGTGCGGGCATCATTACCGTGCGCGATGCCAAAGATTTGCAGGCGCTGTCACCCAGTGCGCGGGCGCAATTGGCCGTCACCCGAGATGGCCTGCCGGTGCGCGAGATGATTGTCCAAGAGGGCGTGCTGACGCGCGAGTGCATTGCGGGTGCTGTGGCCGAGCCGGTGGTCTACATGATGGATCGCTATGTAGTCGGCGGTTTTTACCGCAGCCATGCCGAGCGCGGCATCGATGAAAACCTGAATCTGCCCGGTGCTGAATTTGTTCCGCTGGCGTTTGATCGCAGCGCGCATATGCCCCAGTTAGGGTCTCGCTCTACGCTGGCACCGAATCGTTTTTATATGTATGGCGTGGTGGCGCGCTTGGCTATGTTGGCTGCTAGCTACGAATTAGAAGCTACTGACCCGAACGCCGTAGATTACGACTGATCTGCTTTTGCACTGGCGTGGCACAGAGCACAATAGCGTTCCAAAAATAACGGAGCTTGGCCGGTGCCCATTCAGGGCGCTGCGCCTGTGTGTCAGTGCAAGAAACTAAATCCCCTTTGTACGTGCTGATGCTGGGTGCCATTGGCGTCGTTTACGGCGATATCGGCACCAGCGTACTGTATTCGGTGAAAGAAGTGTTTGGCGGCGGCCACGTCCCTTTTACGGCAGTCAACGTCTACGGCATCTTGTCTTTGTTCTTTTGGACGCTGACAGTTATTGTGTCGCTGAAATATGTCATGCTGGTGTTGCGTGCTGACAACCACGGTGAAGGCGGTTTGGTGGCAATGCTGGCGCTGGCTGCGCAAACCGTAAAAGACCAGCCGCGACTGCGCCATGCGCTGCTGGTGGTGGGTATTTTTGGCACCTGTTTGTTTTATGGCGATGGCGTCATCACGCCAGCCATTACGGTGCTGGGTGCGGTGGAGGGGCTGGAGGTGATCTCGCCGCAGTTCAAAAAATACGTGGTGCCGATCACTTTGGTTGTGCTCTTGCTGCTGTTTATGGTGCAAAAACGTGGCAGCGCCAGCATTGGGCGCTACTTTGGCCCGGTGATGGTGGTGTGGTTTTTGGCTATTTCGGCGCTGGGCGTGCTCAACATTGCCGACAACCCACGCATTTTGTGGGCTATCAACCCGCTCTACGCGCTGCGCTTTGTTTTTGAGCAGCCGGGCATCACTTTCATTATTTTGGGCGCGGTGGTGCTGTGCGTCACCGGAGCCGAGGCGCTGTATGCTGATATGGGCCACTTTGGCCGCCGCCCGATTCGCGTGACGTGGTTCAGCGTTGTCATGCCGGCATTGACGCTGAACTATTTTGGCCAAGGCGCTTTGCTGTTGAAAAATCCTGCTGCCGTCAAAAACCCGTTCTTCATGATGGCCCCTGACTGGGCGCTGGTGCCCATGGTGTTGCTGGCTACACTGGCGGCAGTGATTGCTTCGCAGGCGCTGATTTCTGGCGCTTTCAGCGTTACCAAACAGGTGATTCAGCTGGGTTATTTGCCGCGTCTGCGCATTTTGCACACCAGTGTGCAAGAGATGGGTCAAATTTACCTGCCGTTTGTCAACTGGAGCTTGTTTGCCATGATTGTGTTGGCGGTGGTGATGTTCAAGTCGTCCAGCGCGCTGGCCTCGGCTTACGGCATTGCTGTCACGACCGATATGTTGATCACCACTGTGCTGACTTTCTTTGTGATTCGCAACGCCTGGCGTTTGCCCTTGGCCGTGAGTTTGGGAGCAACCGCCTTCTTTTTTGCTGTGGATTTTGCTTTCTGGGCGTCGAATTTGCTCAAGTTGTTTGATGGCGGCTGGTTTCCATTGGTCATTGCCAGCGGTGTCTTTATTTTGATGAAAACTTGGGAAGACGGACGCCGTTTGATGCGCGCAGCGTTGGCCAACGACGCTCTGGCTTTGCCGGAGTTTTTGCAATCGGTGTTTCTCAGTCCGCCGCTGCGCGTGGCTGGCACGGCAGTGTTTTTGAGCGCAGAGCCGGGCACGGTGCCCAATGCGTTGCTGCACAACCTCAAACACAACAAGGTGTTGCACACGCAAAACCTGTTTGTCACCGTGCGCCACCACGAGGTGCCTTGGATAGCAGAAAACGAGCGCGTGCAAGTGCAGGCGCTGGGGCACGACAGCTGGCAAATTGATCTGCACTACGGCTTTATGGACGACCCCGACGTGCCGCGTGCGCTAGCGCTGTTGCATGGGCAGGGCTGCGAGATCGAGCCCATGAATACCAGCTACTTTCTCTCGCGCGAATTGGTGATTCCGGTGGTGGGTACTGGCATGGCGCTGTGGCGTGAGAAGCTGTTCGCCCAGATGCACCACAACGCCAGCGGGGTTG
>CAIRYF010000115.1 GCA_903882725.1 uncultured Simplicispira sp. | reverse complement strand
GCAGCGTGCCGTGGATGTGGGCAATCGCCTGTGCAACAGCTTTAAAACCATTGCCGCCAAGCACAAAAGCATTGGCGACGTGCGCGGCCTGGGTGCCATGGTGGCGTGCGAGCTGTTCAAAGACGGCAATAGGCAAGAACCTGACCCGGTGCTGACCAAGCGCATTGCCGTCGAAGCCGCAGCGCGCAAGCTGATTTTGTTGACCTGCGGCACCTACGGCAACGTCATCCGCATCTTGGTGCCGCTGACTGCCAGTGACGCGCTGTTGGATGAAGGCATGGCCATCATTGCCGAGTGTTTTGACGCCGCTGCTGCCGCCTAAATATTTTTAGCGCCCCAAAAAGCCCTGCAGCCCTTCAATGGGGCTGCAGGGCTTTGCTGCGTGGTTACGGTGCGCTATGCATTGGTTTGCTATTTATTTAATAGCTATAAGCGCTTGTTGTGATTGGGCTAGAGGCCATTTTCATCGTAAAAATGAACGTCTAGGCTCGTGTTTGCGCTGGCAAGGGTTTCTGTGTAGAGGACTTGTGTGCTGCACAGTGCTCAGGTTTTAGCGCGCATCTGTATATGTTGACTGCGGTTTAAACGTCCTACATTGCATTGCATTGCGCTGTCTTGCTCTGCCCAGCCTTGCTATTTACTACCGGACGTTTTCTGCCCATGACTGCAAACGATGCACTGATCTCCTTCAAGGGGGTGCAAAAAACCTATGACGGCACCCAGCTGGTGGTGCGTGACCTGAACCTCAACATTCAGCGGGGGGAATTTTTGTCGCTGCTGGGCCCTTCGGGCTCGGGCAAAACCACCACCTTGATGATGTTGGCGGGGTTTGAGTCGCCCACTGCGGGTGATATTTTTCTTGACGGTGTGCCCATCACCCGCACGCCGCCGCACAAGCGCAACTTTGGCATGGTGTTCCAAAACTATGCGCTGTTTCCGCACATGACGGTGGCCGAGAACATTGCCTACCCGCTGCGGGTGCGCAAGCTGCCCAACGCCGAGCGCGACGCCAAAGTCAAGCGCGCGCTGGAGATGGTGCAAATGGGTGCCATGGGTGGGCGCTACCCCAGCCAAATGTCGGGCGGCCAGCAACAGCGCGTGGCGCTGGCGCGCGCCATGGTGTTTGACCCGCAGCTGGTGCTGATGGACGAACCGCTGGGCGCGCTGGACAAGCAGTTGCGCGAGCATATGCAAATTGAACTCAAAGCCCTGCACCGCCAATTGGGCGTGACTTTTGTCTATGTGACGCACGATCAGTCCGAAGCGCTGACCATGAGCGACCGCGTCGCGGTCTTTAACGATGGCCGCATCCAACAAATTGACCGCGTCGATCGGCTGTACGAAACCCCCAGCAACCGCTTTGTGGCCAGCTTTGTCGGTGACAACGCCGTGCTGGACGCCACCGTTTGCGCTGCCCAAGGTGAGGACTGCGAAGTGGTGCTGCCCGGCGGCGCGCGCTTGCACGGTATCAACGTCAACCGTGCCAGCGTTGGCGCGCCGGTGCAGTGCAGCGTGCGCCCCGAGCGCATCACCTTGGCCGATGCCGCACGCGCTGCCCAGCCCGGTGGCAACACTTTGGCAGCGCAGGTGATGGACGTGATTTATTTTGGCGACCACCTGCGCCTGCGTTGCAAGATGGACAGCACCCACGAGGTGATGGTCAAGCTCTCGCTGCACCACAGCGATGTGCCCACGCCGGGCCATACCGTCTACTTGCACGCGCCGCCGCAACATATGCGCGTCTATCTTTAAGGCTGTGCGCCAGCCGCTGCCCCGCAGCTGGCACCGCCCCCGTTGTTTCGTTGCTTTTCCCCTCCACCCACCACTGAAAACTATCAGGAGACTTTCATGACCTATCACCTCACACTTCCTCCGCTGTTGCTGGCACTGACCGCCGCTTTTGCCACCCCTGCCATGGCGCAAGGCGACTTGACCGTGGTCAACTTTGGCGGTGCCAATGGCGCAGCACAGAAAAAAGCCTACTTTGAGGCCTACGAAAAAGCCACCGGCGGCAAGATCACCCAAGTTGAATACAACGGTGAGCAGGCCCGCATCAAGGCCATGGTCGAAGCCAAAAAAATCAGCTGGGACGTGGTTGAAGTCGAAGGCCCAGACATCAGCCGTGGCTGCGATGAAGGCCTGTTTGAAAAAATGGACTGGGTCAAGCTGGGTAACAAAGCCGACTTTTTGCCTGCTGCCGTACACGAGTGCGGCGTGGGCACCTTTGTCTGGTCCACGGTGCTGGCCTATAACGGCGACAAGCTGAAAAACGCCCCTACCGGCTGGGTCGATTTTTGGGACATCAACAAATACCCCGGCAAGCGTGGCCTGCGCAAAGGCGCGCGCTACAACCTCGAATTTGCGCTGATTGCTGACGGCGTCAAAGCCGCTGATGTCTACAAAGTGCTGGCCACCAAAGACGGCGCCGACCGCGCCTTCAAGAAGTTGAGCGAACTCAAGCAACACATTCAGTGGTGGGAAGCGGGCGCGCTGCCGCCGCAGTTCTTGGTGGCGGGCGACGTGGCCATGACCAGTGCCTTTAGCGGTCGCATTGATGCTGCCCAGCGCGAAGGCCAAAACCTGAAAATCACGTGGGCTGGCGGCATTTATGACCTGGACTACTGGGTCATGCCTAAAGGCGTCGTCAACAAAGACGCGGCGATGAAGTTCATTGCCATGGCCAGCAGCCCAGACTCTCAAGCCGAGTACGCCCGCACCATCTCCTACGGCCCAACCAACACCAAGGCCATGGCCAAGCTCGACCCTAAGACGCAAGCGCTGCTGCCCACCTCGCCGGCCAACCGCAAAGACGCCTTGCGTTTTGACGTGGCCTTCTGGGCCGACCAAGGCGAAGCGCTGGAGAAGCGTTTTGCTGCTTGGGCCGCGCAATAAGTGCTGATTTCTCTGCTGCACCGTATTTGACCTGAGCTGCAAGGAGACTCTGCATGAATACCGCTACCCTCACGCCTTCCTTGGGTGCGCTTGACGGCGGCCCTGACTTGGCGCACCAGTTGCGCACCGTCGAGCGCCGGCGCAAGCTGCGTTCGCTGGCGCTCACCCTGCCCCTGCTGGCGTTTTTGTTGGTGGTGTTTTTGCTGCCTCTGGGCAGCTTGTTAATACGCGCGGTCGAAAACCCCGAGGTGGCCGACACGCTGGTACACACCGGCCCGGCGCTGTCGCGCTGGGATCGCAAAACTGCCCCGCCCGATGCCGCTTATGTCGGCTTGGTCAAAGACTTGGCTGCGCTGCCAGAAACGGCGCAGGCCGGCGCGCTGGCACGGCGTTTGAACAGCGAAGTGAGTGGCGCGCGCTCGCTCATCATGGGCACTTACCGCGCCCTGCCACTGCCGCCCGGGCTGGACGCTGCGCAAACGCGCGAGCACCTGCTGGCGCTCGATGAGCGCTGGGGCGAGCTGCCGTATTGGCAAGCGATTGCCAAAAATGCCTCGCGCTGGACGCCGGACTATTTGCTCGCCTCGGTGGACTTGCGCCGCAACGCGCAGGGCGACATCGTCCAAGTGGGCGAAGAAGCTGCGGCATTTCGCGCCATTTTGTTGCGCACTTTTCACATGAGTGCTGTCGTCACGCTGCTGGCGATTTTGATTGGCTATCCGCTGTCGTACTGGCTCAGTACCCTGAGCGAGCGGCGCGCCAACATGATGATGATTTTGGTGCTGGTGCCGTTTTGGACGTCGGTGCTGGTGCGCATTGCCGCGTGGATTGTGCTGCTGCAAAACAACGGCCTGATCAACCGGCTGCTGATGTTCATTGGCGCTACCGACACGCCGGTGCCGCTGCTGTTTAACCGGCTGGGCGTGATCATCGCCATGGTGCATATCTTGTTGCCGTTTCTGATCTTGCCGCTGTACAGCGTCATGAAATCGGTGCCGCCCAACTACCTGCGTGCCGCCATTTCGCTGGGCAGCCCGCCGCTGGCGGCCTTCTTCCGGGTGTATC
>CAIRYF010000114.1 GCA_903882725.1 uncultured Simplicispira sp. | reverse complement strand
GAACAGCCCGCTGGCCGCCGTCGCCGCCGTGTTTCACATCATGAACCACGCTACTTTCAAGGCATCGCTGTTTATGGCGGTTGGCATCGTTGACCACGAAAGCGGCACGCGCGACATTCGGCGTCTGTCGGGCCTGCGCCGCATGATGCCAATGACCGCCACGCTGGCCATGGTGGCAGCGGCGGCGATGGCCGGGGTGCCGCTGCTGAACGGCTTCTTGTCCAAAGAAATGTTTTTTGCTGAAACCGTATTTTTGGACACCAATCATTTCCTGCACATTGCCTTGCCGCTGCTGGCCACCGTGGCCGGTATGTTCAGCGTGGCTTATTCGCTGCGCTTTACGTTGGATGTGTTTTGTGGCCCACCAGCGGCCGACCTGCCCTTGCAACCACACGAGCCACCGCACTGGATGCGCGTGCCAGTCGAACTGCTGGTGCTGATTTGTTTGGTGGTCGGAATGTTTCCGGCGTGGATGGTGGGCGGGCCGCTCAACGCTGCTGCGCTGCCAGTGGTCGGCGGCGTGCTGCCCCACTTTAGTTTGGCGCTGTGGCATGGCTTTCATTTGCCGTTTGCCATGAGCGTGGCCGCCATGCTGGGCGGCATCATTTTGTACCTGCTGCTGCGCTGGCAGCGCGCGCGCGGACGGCTACAGACGGTGCCGCTAGTAGGCTACTTCAGCGGCCAGCGCGCGTTTGAAGTGGCGCTGACCGCGCTGTCGCAGCTGGGCCGCCATGGCCGACGCCTGCTGGGCACGCAGCGCTTGCAGTGGCAAATGCTGTGGCTGGTCTGTGCCAGTATGGCTGCTGGCACCATGCCGCTGTGGGCGCGTGGTCTGCACATTGGCGACCGCACCGCACTGCCAATGTCGTGGGGCTTTGTGCTGTTGTGGGGGATTGGCATGGTCTGTGCTGTCGCCGCCGCTTGGCAAGCCAAATACCACCGCTTGGCAGCGCTGGCGCTGATGGGCGGAGCCGGCTTGGTCACTTGTGTGACGTTCTTATGGTTTTCGGCACCCGACTTGGCGCTGACGCAATTGGTGGTCGAAATTGTCACCACGGTATTGATTTTGCTCGGCCTGCGCTGGCTGCCCAAGCGCAAAGAAAATCTGCGCAGCAGCTGGGCTGCCGTGCAAAAACGCAGTATCAAAGCGCGGCGTCTGCGTGATTTGTTGCTGGCACTGGTCACGGGCGCAGGCATGGCGCTGCTGTCATTTGCCATGCTCAGTCGCCCGTTTGCACAAAGCAACTCGACTTTTTTCCTCGAAAACGCCCTGAGCGGTGGCGGTGGCAACAACGTGGTCAACGTGATGCTAGTGGACTTTCGCGGCTTTGACACCTTTGGCGAAATCGTCGTGCTGGGCATCGTGGCGCTGACGGTATATGCACTGCTGCGGCGCTTTCGCCCGGCGCGCGAGATCATGGACTTGCCCGAGCAGCAGCGCGCCCTGCCAGCCGACCTTGTCACCGATTTGATCAATCCACGCCAAGCCGCCGACACGGCTGTTGGCTATTTGAT
>CAIRYF010000113.1 GCA_903882725.1 uncultured Simplicispira sp. | reverse complement strand
GGCCAATAGCTTGGCTGCGCGCCACCACGGCGCTTTGGTAGGGCATGGGAAAGCGCTGCGTGTAATCGACCACCGTGGTGGTGCGCTCGCTGGTGTTGATGCAGCGATCCCAGACTTCGCGCTGGCAGGCAAAGTCGGCAGCGGCGAGCAAATCGCGCTCGCCCATACCGCCCGGGGTGTGCAGGTTGGTGGCGTAATTCCACTCGCGCACGCCTTCGCTGCGCAGGCCGATAAAGATGGCGTACAGCGCCCGGTTCAGCGCCACATTGGAGCGCGCTTGGGCTTTTTCTTGCGCGCTCAAGGGTGCGGGTGTGGGCGGCACGGTGATGCGCTGGCCCAAGTCTTCCAGCGCCAACTGTTCATAAAAACCGCGTGTACTGGCAATGCTTTGCAACAGTTGCTGCGCTTGGGCGCGTTGGGCTTCGCTGGGTTTGCTTTGCAGCAGCGCGCGCGCTTTCCAATACACCCAGGTGCTGTCCTTGCGCCCTTCGACGCTCATGGCGTCGATTGCTTTGTGTACCGTTTTCCATTCGCCCGCGCGCAAAGCGGCACGCACTTTCCAGCCCAACAGGTCGTCGTTCAAATCTTGGTCTTTGCCAACCTTGTTGAAATACTCCATGGCCGATGGCGATAGCCGAAACGCCGCCTGCTTGCCGATCACGCCCCATGTCCAGTGGCGCTCTTCGGGCGTCAACTGGCCGCTCCATTTGTTTTCCAGCAAATCGGCCGCGCTGTCGGGGTCGCTGCTGGCCAGCTTGATCAGCGCCAACACCATCAGCTCTTGGCGCTGGCGCATGGCAGCAGTGGCAGCAGTGGTAGCAGCAGCAGCGCGGCTGCGCAAAAACTTCTGCGGATTGCTGCCCAGCTCGGCCACTTGGGCCAGCGCCTCGGGCGCGACGATGGTGACGGCGTCACGCGCGGCGCGCATACGGTTGGCCTCGACCGCCAAACGCGCTTTGCGCCACACGTCCAGCGGCGCCAATTGGCGTGTGGCAAACAGCTCGCTGGCGGCGTGGGTGCAGCCGTCATCAGCGTTGCGCTGGCCATACCAGTTGCTGCGCACTTGCTCGATGGCGGCGGCGGGCCTGGGGGCGCTCATGTGCTCAATCGTCAGGGCGTAGCACTGCACTTCACGGTCGTCAGACATCCGGTAGTGCGGGTGCTGATCGGCAAAACGCTTCCAATCGCGCCGCTGGCCCAGCAGCAGCAGCCAGTCGTTGCGCAGTCTGTCTTCTTGGTAACTGCCGGCGTAGCGCTGCAAGAAGGCGGATACTTCAGCGTCGCTGGCTTCGTCCAAACGGGCGCGCAGTTCCCAGTAAGCCGCCCACGGCTCCAGCGCGTGGCCGCGCGCTTCGGGCAGCAAGGCGGTCAGTCTTTTGCGGTCAGACTTGCGAAACGCCTGCTGCATCTCGACCAAAGCGGCATCGCCTTGGATTTGCGCCGCAGAAGGCGTTGCAGCCAGTGTGGCCTGCTGGGCCAAGCTAGGAAAAGCGGTAGCGGCGAGTGCGGCACAGGCCGCCAGTGGTGTCAAAATTTTGAGCAATTGCATAAGGGAATTATCGGATGGACAAAGCAGCCCTGCGTAAAGCACTGGTGCAACAGCGCCTCAACCTGCCCGATCGCCTAGCGCGCGGCGACCTTTTGCAGCAGGTGCTGCGCATTTGGCTGATACACCGCCCCGATACGGTGATTGGTGCCTATTGGCCCATCAAGGGCGAGTTTGACCCGCTGCCCGCGCTGCACCGCTGGAAAGAAGATGGCGAGTTGCTGGACGAGCCGCAACTGCGCCGCATTGGCCTGCCGGTGGTCAACAAACAGCACAAAACCATGACCTTCCACGCTTGGTACCCCGGCTGCGAGATGGAAGACGACGCCTACGGCATCCCCAAACCCAAGGACACCGAACTCATCGTGCCAACGCTGTTGTTTGTCCCCTGCGTTGGTTACGCCGCTGGTGGCTACCGGCTGGGCTACGGCGGCGGCTTTTACGACCGCACCCTGGCCACCTTGCAGCCGCGCCCGTTTACGGTGGGCTTGGGTTACACCAATGCTTATTTAGATGACTTCAGTCCCGAAGAGCACGACCTGCCGCTGGACACCATCCTGAACGACAACGGCGTGGTCTGGCCTATTTGAACTGCTTGCGCAAAAATGGCTTGTGGCGCGCTATGTGCGCCATTTGCGCTTGGGCAATCGTGCCGCCCAAGTTTTCTTCGTCGCCGTTGAGCACCTCGTTGGCGTAGCGCAGGGCGCGTGCCACCACCTCGGCCTCGCTGATGCCCTGCGCAGTCGCCAAATCCAGCGCCACGCGGCGCATGGCGCGCTGCGACAGCATCCACATCGCGCCAAATGAATCCCACGCGGCAGCGGCTTCTTGTGATTTTTCGCGGTCGGCCAAAATTTCACTCAGCGGCTTGTCCAAAATTTCTTGCAGGCCATCGACGCGCTCTTGCAGGCTTTCGGCGCGCTCTTGCCATTGGGCGGCGCTGCCCTCGGGCGGCGGCGACTGGGCCACAGTCAGCGAAGCCAAAAAACCCGAAGCATCAGCAGTATGGGTATGGCTCATGCTGCGCCGGTTTCTTGTCCACGGTAACCAGCCCAGCCGCGCGCGCGCAGCGTGCAGGCCGGGCATTTGCCGCAGCCATAACCCCAGCCGTGGCGCTGGCCGCGCTCGCCTTCATAGCAGGTGTGCGTGTGCTCCAAAATCAAATCCACCAGCGCCGCACCGCCCAAGGTTTCGGCCAGCTGCCAGGTGGCGGTTTTGTCGATCCACATCAGCGGCGTTTCAATGCGCAGGCGCTGCGCCAGTCCCAAGTTCAGCGCCACTTGCATGGCCTTCATGGTGTCGTCGCGGCAGTCGGGGTAGCCCGAAAAATCAGCCTCGCAGACACCGGTCACCAGTACCTGCAACCCGCGCCGATAGGCCAGCGCCCCAGCCAGCGTCAAAAACAGCAGGTTGCGCCCGGGCACAAAGGTGTTGGGCAGGCCGTCGGCTTGCAGGGCGATAGCGGTGTCCTCGGTCAACGAGGAGCCGCCAATTTGGCGCAGCACGTCCAAACTGAGCACATGGTCTTGGCCCAAAAACGGTGCCCAGTTGGCAAAGCGCTGGCGCAGTTGCGCCAGCACCACGCTGCGCGCCTGCATCTCCACGCTGTGGCGCTGACCGTAGTCAAACCCCACGGTTTCAACGCGCTCATAGCGCTCTAGGGCATGGGCCAGGCAGGTGGTGGAGTCCTGCCCACCAGAGAAAAGAACAAGGGCGGTGGTATGCATGGGCCGATTAAAACGCTTTTGTGCAAACCCTACACTCGACCGCATGAAAATTTATATCGTCGGCGGCGCGGTGCGCGACTGCCTTTTGGGGCGTGCGGTCAGTGACCGCGACTGGGTGGTGGTGGGTGCAACGCCCGAGCAGATGGCCGCGCAGGGCTATCTGCCGGTGGGGCGGGATTTTCCGGTGTTTTTGCACCCCAAAACCCGCGAGGAATATGCGCTGGCGCGCACCGAGCGCAAAAGTGGGCGCGGCTACAGGGGTTTTGTGGTGCAGACCTCGCCCGAGGTGACGCTGGAAGAAGACTTGGCGCGGCGCGATCTCACTATCAATGCAATAGCTGCCAGCGCAGACTGGGCAAGGACTGGAGCCGTTTTTGACCCCTATAACGGCCAGCATGACCTGCAACAGCGCGTGCTGCGCCACGTGACCGATGCGTTTCGTGAAGACCCGGTGCGCATCCTGCGCGTGGCACGGTTTGCGGCGCGCTTTACCGATTTTTCGGTTGCGCCCGAAACGCTGCAACTGATGCGCGAAATGGTGGCGCACGGCGAGGCCGACCATTTGGTGGCCGAGCGCGTCTGGCAAGAACTGTCGCGCGGGCTGATGGAAGAAGCGCCGTCGCGGATGCTGACGGTGCTGCGCGATTGCGGCGCGCTGGCCGTGGTGTTGCCCGAAGTCAACCGCCTGTGGGGCGTGCCCCAGCGTGCGCAGTACCACCCCGAAATCTGCACCGGCGCGCACCTGCTGCTGGTGCTGGACATGGCGGCGCGCCTGAACGCACCGCTGGCGGTGCGCTTTGCCTGCCTGACGCACGACCTGGGCAAGGCGAGCACACCAGCGCATCTGCTGCCGCGCCACCTGGGCCACGAGCAGCGCAGCGCCCAACTGCTCAAAGGGCTGTGCGAACGCCTGCGCGTGCCGGTGGACTGCCGCGAAACCGCCGACGTGGTCGCGCGCGAGCACGGCAACATCCACAGGAGCAGCGAATTGGGCGCTAGCGCGCTGGTGCGGCTGCTGGAGCGCTGCGACGCCATCCGCAAGCCCGAGCGTTTTGCCGACATCTTGCTGGCCTGTGAATGCGATGCGCGCGGGCGGCTGGGGCTGGAAGAATCAAGCTACCCACAGCGCCAGCGGCTGGGCGCAGCGCTGGAGGCAGTGCAGTCGGTTGCTACAGCAACGATAGCTAAAAGCGCAGCATCAGCGGGCGTTAGCGGGCCAAAAGTGGGTGAAATGATCCACGCGGCGCGGGTCAAGGCGGTGGCGGCGTGGTTGGCGTCTGCACCAACACCCGCCGCCTGATCAGGCTTGATCAGGCCGGCACCGACTGCACCCAACGCACGATGTCAGCGGCACTCAGCGCGCCAGAAATACGCGCGGCTTCTTTACCGCCCTTGAACAACACCATCGTCGGAATACTGCGGATGTGGTAGGGCGCGGCCAGCTGCGGATGCGCTTCGGTGTTGAGCTTGGCCAAGCGCATTTGCGGCTCTAACTGGCCAGCGGCTTGGGCGTAAGCCGGTGCCATCTGGCGGCACGGGCCGCACCACGGTGCCCAAAAATCGACCAGCACTGGAATGTGGTTGCGCTGCACGTGTTTGGCAAAGCTGGTGGCGTCGAGTTCGAGCGGTGCGCCCACAAACAGCGGCTGGTGGCAACTGCCGCAGTCGGGCGCGCTGGTCAGTTGGGCTGACTGCACGCGGTTGGTGGTGTGGCAGTGCGGGCAAACGATGTGCAGGGCTTCGGTCATAGCGGGCTTTCTTTGTATTAACGCTTGTGTTAACGCGCGCGCTGCTGGAAGGGGACGGCTTCTAGGCCCATGCGGCGAATTTGCTGGGTGGCTTTTTGGGCCTCGGCAGCGCTGTTGTAGGGGCCTACGCGCACGCGGATGTATTCGCCTTTGGGGCCGCTGACGGTCTGGCGAAAGGCGGGCAGGCCGACGTTAAGCAGCTTGGCTTGGGCGCGGCGGGCGTTGCCGACTTCGGCAAATACACCCACGTTGAGGTAGTGGCCAGCAGCGCTGCCGACCACCGGCAGGTCGCTGTCAGCGCTGCTGGCGCTGGCGCTGGCGCTGGCGTTGGCGTTGGCGTTGGCGTTGGCAGGGGGCGTTTTGGGCGCAGCCACAGGGGGCGCGGCCATTTTTTTACGCAACTTGGCGGAGGCTTTGTCCGCTACTTTTTTGGTTGCTTGGATCGACTCTTTTTCAGGCAATTTAGCTGGTACTTTGGCTGGCAGCTTCTCTGCCACTGTCGGCGGTGCTTTGGCTGCAGGCGTTTTACTGTGGACTTTTTTCTCTGCCTTGGCGGGCGTGGTTTGGTGGGTTGGCGCTGGCATGGGTGCCGGTTTGGATGCTGGCGTGGGGGCCAACGCCATGGCGGGCAAGGGTGCTGGTGGCGCGGGTGCTGGCTCTGCGGGGGGTGGGGGCGCTGGGGTGGGCGCAGGTGCCGGTGCCGGTGCCGGTGCCGGTGCAGGCTCGGGCGGCGGCGCAGCGGGGCCGGTCAGAGGCTGGGGTTGTGGGGGCAAGGAGGGGCTGAGTAGGCCGGGCAGCGTGGCTGGCACGGTGCCGATTTGTTCGACTTTGCCAGACAGTGCCGACGTTGGCTCTGTGCTGGTACTGGTACTGGTGCCGGTGGCACCACCCCAAAGGTTGGGGCGCATCAAGACCAGCCCAACAACCAAAGCTATCAACAACAGCACATGGATAGCGGCAATTTTGCGCAGCCGTGGCTGGCTGCTGGCTTGGCGCTCTAGCAGGGCGCAGGCTTCGGGCAAGGAGGGGGCGGTGGCTATGGCGCGGGTGATGCGCTTGCGAATTTCGGTGTGCAACAGGGCATCGCCAAACACCCCGGGCAGCGCCAGAGCAAAGATGGCCAAGCCAGCAAACAGCCCGTACTCGATGGTTTGGGGCATATTTAGCATGGGCCGGGCAATGCCAAACAAAACCAGTCCCATCCCTTCAATCAGCGCCAAATAGACCAGCGCGGCACCCCACATATAGTGCAGCGCCATCCAGTCGAGGGTGACCAAGCTGGCAATCGGGTTCCAGCCCAAGGGGGCGCGTCCAGCGCGGTCAAAGCGCTCAAACAGCGCCAAATAACGCGACTGTTGCACGGGCCCCAAGGCCGCGCTGTAAAGCGCAGTAGTGGCGCTGCTGTTGGCTGCGGAGGGCAACCCCAAAGCATCGGCAAAGGAACTGTTGGTTAAGGAACGCGGTGGGGGCATGGCATCGATCCTGCAGGCAATGGCAATACACAACGAAGGGCAATGGTGTAGCGCTGCACGGGGTGGAGTAGGTGGCTATGGATAAAAATCAGGGTCAGGGTCAGGGCATAAGTCAAGTGTGCCCGGGTGTAACGCATTGTCGTGCCAATCGTGCGCCAGAGGGAAGCCAAAAGCCCGTTCAAACTTTGATGCTGCTGTGTATCTGTACGCCTGCCTCGTGCGGCAAATGCTGCTCTAGCAGACGCACCAGCGTGTACAGCAGTCGGTTGGTTGGCGTGGCAATGCCCAGCGCTGCACCTTGGCGCGCAATGAAACCGTTGAGGTGGTCGATTTCGCTGCGCTTGCCACGCGCCAAGTCTTGTGCGGTGGATGAGTATTGCTGCCCCATGGTGTGCGCCAATGCCAAGGTGCTGGCCAATACATCGTCTGGTAAGACGATACCGCAGGCCTGCGCCACCGCCTGGCACTCTTGCACCACATCGGCCATGACCTGCGCCACATCCAAGCCGGGGCAGGCGACGATGGCCCCGTAAGGCAGGCGGGTGATGGCCGATAGCGGGTTGTAAACGCAGTTGAGCACCAGTTTGGCCCACAGCGCGCCAACCACGTTGGCCGATATGTCTACCGCAATGCCCGCGTTGCGCAAGGTGCTGGCAATGGCCCCACTGGCGGGCCCCGACCCCAGCACCAGTTCACCGCGCCCCAGGTGGCGCACATGGCCGGGTGCGACCATGGTGCTGGCGACATACACCACGCTAGGCAGCACGGCCTGCCCCAAGATGGCTTGCAGGCGCTCGGCGTTGTCCACGCCGTTTTGCAAACTCAGCACTACAGTGCCGGTGTCCAAGTGCGCTGCCATGGCACGGCCAGCGCTGTCGGTGTCCGTGGACTTGACGCAAAACAGTATCCACTGCGCGCCACGCACCGCGCTGGCCTCGGTGCTGGCGCGCACGGCAATGCATTCTTGGCCAGCGTCGGTTTGTAACCACAGGCCGCCAGCTTGGGTGATGGCGTGGACGTGGGCCGGGCGGGCGATCAGCGTCACATCGTGCCCGGCCCGCGCCAGCAGTGCGCCGTAATAACAACCCACCGCACCGGCACCCATAACGGCAATTTGCATGAAAAAACTTTCAAGATAGTGTCCAAAAAAATCAGCGCCCCTGTTTTTACAGGCGCTCAGACCGCCCACACAGCGCACAAAAGGCGGCACCGCCCCTCCATAGCCGCCACGGTATCATCAACACAGCACTGAATTTTGCGACAAACTTTTGATGCCCTTTCCTGTTTTGCGCCCTCGCAATCTGCCGCCAATGCCTACGCCGTCGCCAACACGCTTGCCCCCACCCTTGCCCAATGGACGCTGTCATCCGCAGCAACACCATGGGTGAATTCGACCTGATTGCGCATTACTTCACGCGCCCGGTGCAGCGCGCCGCGCTTGGCGTGGGCGACGACTGCGCGTTGTTGGTGCCCACGCCCGGAATGCAGCTGGCAGTATCGAGCGATATGCTGGTGGAGGGTCGGCACTTTTTTGCCAACACCAACCCCGAGCGCCTCGGCCATAAAGCGCTGGCGGTCAATCTATCTGACCTGGCCGCTTGCGGTGCGCGCCCGCTGGCTTGCACGCTGGCGCTGTCTTTGCCGTGCATTGATGCCGCCTGGCTTGACCCGTTTGCGCGCGGCTTGCTGGCGCTGGCCGATGCCCACGGCTGCGAGCTGATCGGCGGCGATACCACGCAAGGGCCACTCAACATTTGCATCACCGTGCTGGGCGAAGTGCCCGCTGGCCAAGCCCTGTTGCGCAGCGGCGCGCGTGTCGGCGACGACATCTACGCCAGCGGCACGCTGGGTGATGCGCGTTTGGCACTTGAGGCGCTGCAAGGGCGCATCACGCTGGCAGCGCCCGCCTTGGCCAGCGCCCGCCAGCGCCTAGAAGCGCCCACCCCGCGCGTCGCTTTGGGCCAAGCGCTGCGCGCTATAGCGCGCAGCGCCATTGATGTCAGCGACGGCCTGCTTGGCGACTTGGGGCACATCCTGCGTGCGTCGGGCGTGGGGGCTTGTGTGGACATCTCAAAAACTATCAATTTGATAGCTGTAAGTGCAGAAGATATAAAGGCTACAGGCCAATTTGGCACTGAATTGTTACCACAATGCACCTTGGCCGGTGGCGACGATTACGAACTGCTGTTCACCGCCGCCCCGACGCAGCGCAGCGCTGTCGCTGCTGCCGCGCAGGCCAGCAACACGCCGGTGGCGCGCATCGGCCAAATTGAAGCTGCGCCGGGCCTGCGTCTCATCAACGCCCACGGCCAGCAGGTGGTGCAGCGCTACGCCTCGTTTGACCACTTTGCCTGAGGCGAGCACACCCGATATCGGTGGCGCTCCTAGAATCAGCGCCATGTACAGCCCCTCTGCCGCAGCGGCGCCCATCGCGCCACCAATCACACGCCCTGGCCTGCGTTTTTTAATGCTCCACCCGGCGCACTGCATTGCCTTGGGCTTTGGCAGCGGCCTGAGCCGCATTGCCCCCGGCACCGCTGGCACGCTGTGGGGCTGGCTGACGTATGTGCTGCTGCTGCAACACCTGAACCCGCTGCGCATTGGCTTGGTAATTGCCCTGTCCACCTTGGGCGGCTGGTGGGCCTGCACCGTCACGGCGCAACATATGCGTGTGTCTGACCCTGGCCCCATCGTCTGGGACGAAATCGTTGCCTTTTGGCTGGTGCTGTGGCTGGCCATGCCGATGGGGTTTTGGGGTCAACTGACGGCTTTTGTGTTGTTTCGCTTTTTTGATGCAGCCAAACCCGGCCCAGTGGGCTGGGCTGACGGCGTCTTCAAAGGCTTTGGCTGGCGCGGCGGCTGGGGCATTTTGTTTGACGACTTTGTGGCGGCGTTTTGCACATTGCTCGTGATTGCCGTATGGAGGTTCTTCTAATGTCACCCTCGTCATCCCCTTTATCAACACTATCAAAACAAAAGCTGCAAGCGCTTGCCAGACAGGGGCTTGAGACCTATTTGAG
>CAIRYF010000112.1 GCA_903882725.1 uncultured Simplicispira sp. | reverse complement strand
CAGCGCCCCCACTGCCCATCCTTGCCCACCACATTCTGGAGACAGCACCATGAGCTCAATCAACCGCGTGGCCACGGCCAATATGTATGACAACTCGATCCGCAACATTGGTGGACGCCAAAACACGCTGACCGAGTTGAACGAGAAACTCACCGCCGGCAAGCGTGTGCTGCGCGCCAGCGACGACCCGGTGGCCGCCGCCCAAGCCGAGCGCGCCATCACGCGCATGGAGCGCATAAAAACCGAGCAGCGCGCTTTGGACGTGCAGCGCAACGCTGTCGCACAAGCCGAATCGTCGATAGGCGACGCGGTCAACTTGGTGCAAAACATCCGCGAGTTGATGGTCAGCGCCGGCGCTGGCACCTTGGCACCGCAAGACCGGCGCATCATCGCCGGCCAAATTGAGGGTCTGCGCGACCAGCTGATCAACGTTGCCAACCGCAAAGACACCAACGGCCTGCCGCTGCTGGGCGCGTTGGGCAGCGCACTGGCACCGTTTTTGGGCAATACACCCGACAGCTTTGCCGGGCTGGCTGGCCAGTCCAGCGGCTCTGCCGTGGGCATTCCCAGTATGCTGGACGGCGACTCGGCCTTTATGTTTCAGACCAAACGCGACGGTGTCTATCACGCCGGCCTGAGCAATACTGACACGCCGCCCACCTCCCTGACCGGGCGCAAATTTGGCACCACTGAAATCACGGTGGTTGACCCGACCAAGCTCACCACCGATGCCACTGGCAAGGGGGACGAATACAAAATTGAGTTCACCGTCACCGCCGGTGCTGCGCCCAATACCAGCAGCGCCACTTACACCATCATCAACACCAGCAATGGCGCCCCGCTAGGAAGCGGAACCATTCCCGATTTCCCCAACGACAAGCCGCTGTCGTTTGAAATTTCAAAAGAGAACAGCCCCACCGGCTTCATTGACGGCCTGAAGTTCTCTATTCAGGCCAGCCCGGTTGTGGCCTCCAATGGCAGTAGCACGCCGGGCCTGGCCAACCTTGACACCATCACCCTCAAACCCAGCACCGGAATGTTTGGCACCATTGACGATGCCATCAGCGGCATTGCCAATTCAGCCGACAGCAACGCCGCCGCCCAAGCCGTGGGACAGGGCTTGGCCAATTTGGATCGGGGCATGGAGCGCCTGCAAGCGGTGCGCAGCTACGCAGGCGAGCTGCTCAACCGTGCAGACCGCATTACCGGCGATCAGGATACGCGCGCTATTCAGCTCGAAGGCGACCGATCGCGCGCTGAAGACCTTGACATCGTTCAGGGCATATCAGACTTTCAAAACACCCAAGTGAGCTACCAAGCGGCGCTACAGTCGTATGCCATGGTGCAAAAAATGTCCATGTTCAACTACATCTCCTAAGCACGCGCGCTGCGCGACACTAGCCCATGGCCCAATCTGTTCTTGGCAGCCTCATTTTTGGTTACCGCCCACTGTGGGGCCGGGGGCGCTCGCTGTGCGGCATTGAGCTGTGCATCGACGAAGCCGACAGCGCCGTAGCGGTTGATGCCCAGCACCTGCTGCGCACGCTGCAAGAAATCTGGGAGCCACAGTCGCCCCCGCTGCTGCTGGCACCGCAAACGCACCAATTGCTGTGCGACCTGTTAGAGCACGCCCCGCCCAACACACCGTGGATAGAGGTGCCCAACGAGTGGCTGGGCGACTCCAGCGTCTACCAGCGCGTGCTCGCTGCCCAGCGGCGCGGCCTAAAACTGGTTTGGCGCGGTGATATTGGTCACCTGCCAGATGCCAGCTTGGCACGCTGTTTTGACAACAGCCTGTTGAGCGTGCCACCGCAGGCGGCGATACAAGCGCTCAAAGCCAGCCCCGGCAACAGCCCGGTGCTGGCCGGGCAAATGTACGAAGGCATTGCCAGCCGCGCACTGATGGAGCATTGCCTGGACGAGCAAAAAGCCCACGCCCTGATCGGCTGGCCAACCGAAGACGTGCTCTACAGCCTGCGCCTGCAAACACCGCAGCCCAGCCACACGGTGATTTACCGGCTGATGAAAGCCATTGACGCCGAGCAGTCACTCGAAACGTTTGAAGACATCCTGAGCGAAGACCCACTGCTGGCCTACCGCTTCATGACTTACACCAACTCGGCCGCGCTGGGCCTGCGCACCGGCGTTGACTCGCTGCGCCGGGGGCTGGTGATGATGGGTTATGGCTCGCTGATGCGCTGGCTCTCGACCCAATTGCCGCACGCCAGCACCGAAATCAACCTGCGCCCCATGCGCGAAGCCTTGGTGCTGCGCGCCAAACTGAGCGAGCAGCTGATTGACGCTGGCGTCGGCATCGAACTGCGCCGCGAGGTCTATTTATGCGCCCTGTTCTCGCAAATTGACGACATTTTGGGCGAGTCGCTCGACAGCATCCTGCACCGCATCCCACTGTCCGAGCGCGTCTACGAAGCCGCTGCCCAAGGCATCGGCCCCTACGCACCCATTTTGCAAATGGCCTACGCACTGGAAGACTGTGACACCGGTGCGGTGCGCCAGCTGTGCGAAGACAACAATATGGTGCTGGAAGACATCAACCGCACCGTGCTGCGCGTGCTGGCTGCACAAACCATGGTACGTACCCTCTCCAGCTCCAGCTCCAGCTAAATGCCGCTGGTTGCGTTTTGTCTGCGCTGTGCCGGTCGGTTGGGCGCGCTGCTGTGGTCGCAATGCCCGCGCTGCGCGTCGTCATCAACATAAGCCGGATACCATTCCAGCGGTCTATGGGTTGCTGGGCTCATGAACCCATGGCCCCATAAACCCATAAACCACTGGACCCATTCACTCTCAAGAAAGCTCTTTTATGGATATCACTACTGTTGGCATCATCGGCGCGGGCACCATGGGTAACGGCATTGCACAAACGTGCGCGGTCTCGGGCATCAACGTGGTCATGGTCGACATCTCGGATGCAGCCGTGCAAAAAGGCCTGGCCACCGTCTCGGGCAGCTTGGACCGCTTGGTCAAAAAAGAAAAAATCAGCGCCGCTGACAAAGATGCGGCCATGGCACGCATCCAAGTCTCGACCAGCTACGACGAGCTCAAAGCGGCTCAACTGGTAATTGAAGCCGCCACAGAAAACTACGACCTGAAGGTCAAAATTTTGCAGCAAGTCGACGCCCTGCTGGCGCCCGAAGTGCTGATTGCCACCAACACCTCGTCCATCTCTATCACCAAACTGGCCGCCATCACCCAGCGCGCCGAGCAGTTCATTGGTATGCATTTCTTCAACCCGGTGCCGATGATGGCGCTGGTGGAGATCATCCGT
>CAIRYF010000111.1 GCA_903882725.1 uncultured Simplicispira sp. | reverse complement strand
GATACACCGGCGACAGGCGGGCATAGCCGGGGTGTACGTCGTACAGCGGGTGCTTGAACTGCAGACCCGCGAGCTGCTTGCCATTGGTGGTGGCGATGACGGTGCCGGTGGTGCCATAGCGCTCCAGACACTTCTCCACCAGCGTGTCGGCCAGCACCAGCACGCCGCGCGGTGTGTCTACCAGCGCGTAGGTCAGTTCGGGGTGGGCATTGAGCGCCTGGTTGGCGGGAATGGTCCAGGCGGTGGTGGTCCAGATGACGATGAAGGCAGACTTGGCTTCCAGTCGGGACGCCACCAGCGTGGCTGACGGGTGATCCGCCAAGTTGCCGGGCAGGAAGGCATGCAACAGCGCCTCTTTGTCGGCCGCTTCAAAGGCCACGTCCAGCGTGTCGCTCTTTTTGTCCGCGTATTCGATTTCAAACTCGGCGAGCGAACTGCCGCAGTCAAAGCACCAGTACACGGGCTTTAAACCCCGGTAGACAAAGCCGCGCTCAATCACCCGCTTGAAGGTGCGCAACTCGCCAGCTTCGTTGGCAAAGTCCATAGTTTTGTACGGGTGATCCCATTTCGCCAGCACGCCCAGGCGTTTGAAGTCCTGCATTTGTTGGGCAATTTGCTCGGTGGCGTAGGCGCGGCTTTTGGCCTGCATATCGTCGCGACTCAATTTGCGGCCATGCTTTTTCTCGATGGCGTTCTCAATTGGCAGGCCGTGGCAGTCCCAGCCAGGCACGTAGAGCGCGTCAAAGCCTTCGAGTTGGCGCGCTTTGACAATCATGTCTTTCAAGATTTTGTTGACGGCGTGGCCCATGTGGATTTGGCCGTTGGCGTAGGGCGGGCCGTCGTGCAGGATGAACTTGGGCGCGCCGCTGCGGGCAGCGCGCAGGCGCTGGTAGCGGCCTTGATCCTCCCACTGCTTGACCCAGCCGGGTTCGCGTTTGGGCAGGTCACCGCGCATCGGAAACGGGGTGTCGGGCAGGTTCAAGGTGCTGCGGTAATCCGTTGCAGCGCTGGCGCTAGGGGTGGCGGGACTGGTGTTGGGGGTATCAGACATGGGCGATGCTTTGGAATGCTTTGGAGTGCTGTGACAAGCTCAGTCCGAGCGTCAAAGCGCTGGGCTGGCTGTGGCGGAAATAAAGGCAAGGGCTGGCGGCGTGTGGAGCGATGTTGGCAATGGTGCCAACGCGTCAAATTCGCTCGTGCGCGGTTTGACGCAGGGTTTTGGCGTGGGCGCTGAACCATGCACGCGCATCGGCACCGTCGCGGGCAATGCCAGTCGTGAGGGCGTTGAGGCTGTCGTATTTCAGCTCGTCGTGCAGTTTGTGTAGCAGTTCCACGCGGATGATTTTACCGTAGCCCCCCTCAGCGCCGAGGTGGGCTGGCCACTCTAGGCAATGCGTTTCTAGCAGCACGCGGCCACCGTTGACGTCGCGGGGGTCAAGCGACGGGCGGATACCCAAATTGGCCACGCCTTGCAGGGGCGCAGTGCTCAGGCCATGCACATGGACGGCAAAAATGCCGCTGGCGGCCGGCTTCCAGTGGGCAAAGCGCAAATTGAGGGTGCGAAAACCATCGTCCACGCCCACACCGCTGGCCCCCAGCGCCCGCCCCAGCTTGCGCCCATGCACGACGTGGCCAGAGATGGCGTAGGGGCGCCCGAGCAACTGCGCCGCCGCTGCCATATCGCCCGCCGCCAGCGCCGCGCGCACTGCCGAGCTGGAAATGCGCAGGCCGCTCTCGGTATAGCTGTCCATGCGTCCGACGGTAAAGCCTTGCGCCTGCCCGCTGGCTTGCAGCAAAGCGCTGTCGCCAGCACGCTGGGCACCAAAGCGAAAGTCGTCGCCGACCAGCACATAGCGTGCGCCCAAGCCGCGCACCAGCACTTCGTCAATAAACGCCTGCGCCGACTGCGCAGCCAAGCGGGCGTTGAACGCCAGCACCACCGCTTGCTGCACGCCGCACTGCGCCAGCTCAGTCAGTTTGTCACGCAGCGTGCCAATGCGCGCTGGTGCCAGCGCCGGTTTATTCAGCACGCCCGCAAAGTAATCACGCGGATGGGGCTCAAAAGTGAGCGCGCAACTGACCACGCCGCGCTGCTGCGCCTGGCGGTTAAGCAGCGCCAGCATGGCCTGATGGCCACGGTGTACGCCGTCAAAATTGCCAATCGTGAGGGCGCAGCCCGGGGCGATACCGGGGTGGTGCAAGCCACGAAAAATTTGCATAGTTTGTTATCTTTTTAATAGCATAAAGCGCACGTCCATCAAGCGCTAGGCAGTGTTTAGACCTTAAAAACAGCGTCTATTGTGACGCACCGGCACTGGTGCGCCAAACACGCGCACCTAGGGATATAGGCAGCGCGTAAAAAGCACGGTTTTTTCTGCGGCCCCGTTGCGGTGCCAACAGCAGCGTGCTCAAATCAGGGTTTTCCCTGATAGATTCTTTTTGCATGATTGTTCGTGACCGCCCATCGGGCCTGCATCTGTTTTTGTTGTTGCGTGGATCGGTGCTGCACCGCATTCGCGTCACCCTGATTCTCAACACCGTATTGGCCACGCTGGTGACTATCGTGCATGGCAATCTGTTCACGCTCAAAATCACGCTGACAGCCATTCCGTTTACGCTGATCGGCTTGCCGCTGGCGATTTTTCTGGGGTTTCGCAATAACACGGCCTACGACCGCTACTGGGAGGCACGCAAGCTGTGGGGCGAGTTGGTGCTGCGCTCGCGTTCGCTGTCGCGCCAATGCCAGAGTTTTATCGCTATGGCGCACCCGGTGGTGGCCGGGCAAACGCGCGAGGACGATGTGCGCGTGCGCATGGTGCATCGCGCTATTGCTTTTGTGCATACGCTGCGCCTGCAACTGCGCGCAGAAAAAGACGATGCGCTGCTACAGCGCTGGATTTTGCCAGCCGAGTTTGCGCGCATTCGCAGCACTACCAACCCAGCCGATGCGCTGATGCTGGCGATGGGGCAGGACTTGGGCGAATGCGTGCGCAGCGGTCAAATTTCTCCCTGCTTGGCTGCATCCATCGACCAAACAATATCGGCTTTGACAGCGGCGGGTGCCTCGTGCGAGCGCATCAAGCACACGCCGATTCCGTTCTCCTACACCCTGCTGTTGCACCGCACGGCATATATGTATTGCTTTTTGCTGCCGTTTGGCTTGGTCGATACCACTGGTTTTATGACGCCGTTTGTCGTCGCCATCGTGGCCTACACTTTCTTTGGCCTGGACGCGCTGGGCGACGAAATCGAGGAGCCATTTGGTCTGGAAACCAACGACTTGCCGCTCGATACGCTGTGCCGATCGATTGAAATCAGCTTGCTGGAGTCTTTGGGAGAGACCGACTTGCCCGCGCCGCTGCAGCCGGTGAATTTTCAGTTGACCTGAACACCAAATCCGCGCACTCCCCCTGCTAGGCGAGGTGGCCGCAACGCGGCGTTGGTCTAATTTTGCACAGGGGTAAACATCACATCCCGGATAATTCGGCGCTGCGGTGTACCTGACCTGTTTTCACTTGGCGCCACTGCTGCTTCTTTTGACCATACCGTTTCCACATGAGCGCTACTTTTACTTCTGCTTCTGCTGCTACCGATCCCAATCGCCCACACCTTGAAACCGCACGCACACAAATTGCCCAAGGCGATCTGAAGGCGGCGGCCCTGACGCTGAACAAAGCCCAGAAAAACAACCCCAACGACGCCCGCGTCTTCATGTTGGCTGGCTTGATGGCAGAAAAGGCAGGCAACCTTCTTGGCGCGTTGGAGGCGCTGCGCCGCAGCGTTGCGCTGGCACCTGACTGGGGGCCGGGCTTATTGGAGCTGGCACTGTTGTT
>CAIRYF010000110.1 GCA_903882725.1 uncultured Simplicispira sp. | reverse complement strand
TTTGATCTGGTGCGCCAGTGCATCAAGGCTTTGGTGATCTGATTGAATGTCAGCCAGGCAAGCAATGAGTTCTTCTTGGTGCTGGTTGATCTGGCTGGCTACAGTCGCCAGTGCGGTGCTGCTGCTAACAGGCGTGCCGGTGCCTGCCCCGGTGGGCATCGTGTTGGTGGTCATGGTGCATCACCTTAGAGTTTTGCGATAAAGGCGGCTAAGTCAGACTCGCGCCAGACAGGACGCTTCGGTGTCAGCCGAATTGGTGGAGGGATTTTCCCGGCGGCCACCAGCGTGCGAAAGCGGCTAATCCCGAGCTTGACGCGGGCTGCGGCTCCAGTGACAGGATAGAGTGTGGTCGGTGCGACAGCGGTTGCTGTGCTGTTTTGGTCGATTGTTTCGTTCATAAAGGCTTTTAGATGTTGAAAAGCCACCACGCCCCATAGAAAAAATTAAGCTAGCTTTAACGCCATGCTTGGTTTTTTCTGCAACAATCGATTGTGTAGAGACTGATGCTATGAGTGTTTTAGGACACGAAAGAAGCCCATCCGCCAAGATGGGTTTTTTTTCGTCTGGTGTACTTGGTTGCAAAAAGTTGGTTCTCTGGTTGTCATGCTCAATAATTGAGCAAGTGAAAGTTTATCACTCACTTGGCGTTACATAAGGTGCAAATGAGAAAAATACTTTAACACCATACGTTAAGTCTTTGATTAAAAAAGTATTTTTCGTGAAATCGCCTTCATAACTCAAGGGCTGGCACTGCCAAAATGTGGCACCCCTGCCGGGTTAAAACATTGCTTTAAGTTCAGCAGGCCAGCGAACCAAACCCTTCAAAACGCCATCAGTGCGAACACGATAAACGGCCAGAATGCCGTTTTTGTTTGTCAGCACCACATACTGCTTTCCGTCAACAGTTGCATTGGTCGGCGTGCTTGGTTGATTTGGCGATCCACCTTGTTTTGCTGCGCTCCTGAAATATGCGGCCAATGCGCGATTTTCTAAGTCTTTTCCCATGGTGAACCTTTCTTTGTGAAGGCTAAAGTTTAACTCAAACTGAGCTTGTAAAACTTAGCTTATAAAACTAAGTTTGTTTTTTTGTAGCGCCATGGCTTCGCTGGTTTACCAGATCGTTACCTTGTGCCGCTTGCACAATTCGCGCATCAGGTCGCCAATAATGTGACGTGCAGTCGTCTTTTGATCTGGGTCAGCCATCAGCCCGATCTGGCGCTCCAGGCAGCCAATAATCGACTTGTCGGTTGCCGTGTCCAAGTTTTCCCAGGCCATCAGCATGGATTCATGGGCACGCTCGCGGGTTTCCCGAACCCTCTGCGCAGTGGTCATCGGTGTGCTGTACTTTGACGGGCGGCCCGGCTTTTTTGCTACTGTGTCCATTTCAATCACCTTTTTGTTACGGTAGCGTTATTCTATATCGCTACTGTAGCTAATCATTGTGTTTCTGAAACTTTATTTATCGCGCAAGGTGTTGGTCAGGCTCATTTTGATGAACCCGGCCCGGCTCAGATTCAAATCTTTTGCAGCAGCGTCGATTCGCTCCAATAGATCGGTTGTCATCTTGACCGTAACTTGCGCTTGATTGGTGACTGTTTTTGATGCAGCAGCGTCTGGCGCTTGGGCGATAAATTCGGTTAGATTTTTGGGTTTGGCTTTGATGGTCATTTGGTTTCTTTCTGGGTTAAATCAGGTGTGAAAACGCTATGCAACAGCTTTTGAAGCTCCGCAATGGCTTTGTCGTCTTTGGGCTTCAACTCAAACACCGACAACCCGAGTCCCACGGCATTAGCCACCGACTTGCGCCGACTGA
Organism: uncultured Simplicispira sp.; assembly: GCA_903882725.1. Classification (GTDB taxonomy): domain Bacteria; phylum Pseudomonadota; class Gammaproteobacteria; order Burkholderiales; family Burkholderiaceae_C; genus Simplicispira. The sequence continues at coordinate 1,812 of CAIRYF010000110.1, read as the reverse complement.
TCGGGCAGGGCAGATAGACAAGCTGCTGGTAGGCTTGCAGTGCCTCTACAGCATCACGGTTATCGTGGCCGGTGCTATCGGCGCATGACAGCATGGCGAGTGCTCTCAGGGACGGGTTGTAGAGTCTCACTTCAGCTACAAGGGCATCCATATCCGACAGCGCCCACACGTCCAGGCTGCGCGGCGCAAACGGCACCAGCACCAAGTCAGATACACCCATCGCGGCTCGCAGTGCGCTTGAGTCACGGCCACCAGCATCAATCACGATGTCGGCAAACTGTTGCTTGAGTGCTGGTACATGCTTGCGCAGGTCTTTCCCCTCGCAAATCTTTTCGCACGGCACAAACGGCAAGCGGCCCGACTGCGCTCGCACCAGCATCACGGTTTCAGTCGTACCTTGCCGATCTGAGTCGATCAGTAGCACCTTGCCACCACGCCCGATAGCCAGGCTCACGGCAATGCTGCTTTTGCCTGTGCCACCTTTGGTATTGCCGACAGTGATGATCATTTTTGATGCCTTTTAACTTCTTAGTGATTATTCTAATGTAAAAGAATGTCTTTTACATTAAAAGCACTTAAAAAAAGCACCATACAAGACTGATACGCCAGCCATGCCAACCGTAGAATAGGTTAAATAGTCTACGTTAGCCTTTTTTAGCTGCAAAACTAAACCACTAACCCACTGCCTGACTTGGCACAGGTATGCGCTGTTTTTTGATCGTGACTGTCGGCACAGGTGGCGGTGCAGCAGCAGGCGCAACAGGTGGCGCATCCTCTGGTGCAGCAGTCGGCGCTGCATCACCCGGCACCTCGGCATCAGCCTTTGGCGGCTTGGGTGCCTTCACCATAGTCACGATGCCAGCCGAATTGATGATCTTTTTGTTCAGGTCGAGTTCGCCGGTCAGCATAGCCATGACGGTGCCGGGTTCGCCCGCCTTGATCGCAGCCTGACACTTGCGAAAAGACTTTGGGCTGATTGGTGCAGTCAGCTTTTGCCCGTCAATTTCAACCGTCAGGGTGACAGCATCACCAGCAGTTGCCAGATCAACGTCAATACCGGTGATGGTTGCCGTGATTTTCAGCTTGCCGGTCTGCACTGGAACGATGTGAGTTTTCGGTTTGGTTGCCATGGGTTAATCCTTTGGATGGTTACAAACGCAGTGCCACCCGTGCAGCGGCCAGCGTTGCCGGTGCTGGCAAAGGCGAGCAAAGCGAGAAACTAGCGAAGCGCGGGTTATACCTTGCTCCTGATTTGGATATCAAACGCGCAGTGCCAGCCGGGCAGCATCAAGGGCATAAGGTGAAACATGCTCACCACGCGCATGTTTTGCAAGGATTGCCTTTTGCCCGGCCAATGGGTCAACCGGCCCCGCGGCCTTCATTCGCGCCAGTGCAGCGGCCATAGCGGCCTTGGCTGCGCTGATAACGCTCGGGCTTGCCGGTGGTGCCGACTCGGTCTGATTGACGCGCTGCGGTGCCATTGCTGGCGCTTGGGCTAGCTCCATTTGGGCATAAAAACTCGCCATAACAACCGGTGTCGCAAATACCGCTTCAAAATGGGACCATCCACGCAGAATGCAGAGCTTGATCGTGTCCTCGATGGTTAGCCGGGCTTTGGCGGCTTCGCGGGCAAACACCTGTCTTTCGAACAGGGGGGCTTTTGGCACTTTCCCTTTGAAGCGTCGCACTTCGCCAAAATCTTTCATCAAGCTGGCGGGCACTTCGGCCAATGGGTCAACCGGCGCGGTGGGCAGGGCTTGTACCTGGCCAACTGCATCAGGCACACTGGCTGCTGGCACCAGTCCAACGGCC
>CAIRYF010000109.1 GCA_903882725.1 uncultured Simplicispira sp. | reverse complement strand
ACGACGGCGGCACTGGCGCATCGCCCTGGTCGTCGATCAAGCACGCCGGTGGCCCGTGGGAAATTGGCCTGGCCGAAACCCAGCAAACGCTGGTGCTCAACCGCCTGCGCGGACGCATCCGGGTGCAGGCCGACGGCCAGATGAAAACTGGCCGCGATGTGGCCATTGGCGCGCTGCTGGGTGCCGACGAGTTTGGCTTTGCCACCGCGCCGCTGGTGGTCGAGGGTTGCGTGATGATGCGCAAATGCCACCTCAACACCTGCCCGGTCGGCGTGGCGACACAAGACCCGGTGCTGCGCGCCAAGTTCTCGGGCAAGCCCGAGCACCTGGTGAACTACTTCTTCTTTGTCGCCGAAGAAGTGCGCCACATCATGGCGCAGTTGGGCATTCGCAAATTTGACGACTTGATTGGCCGCACCGACTTGCTCGATATGCGTGCAGGCGTAGCGCACTGGATGGCCAGTGGCCTGGACTTTGGCCGCCTGTTTGCCCAGCCACAGGTGGGCGCTGAGGTGGCGCGTTTCCACGTCGAAGAGCAAGACCACAACCTGGGCCACACGCTGGATCGCAAACTGATCGAGCGCTGCCGCCCGGCGATTGAGCAGGGCGAGCGCGTGCAAATCATGGAAGTGGCGCGCAACGTCAACCGCACCGTGGGGGCGATGCTCTCGGGCGCGGTGACGCGCGCCCACCCCGAAGGCTTGCCCGACGACACCATCCGCATCCAGTTTGAGGGCACCGGCGGGCAGTCGTTTGGCGCTTTCTTGTGCCACGGCATCACGCTCAATCTGATTGGTGACGCCAACGACTACACCGGCAAGGGCTTGTCGGGCGGGCGCATTGTGGTGCGCCCGAGCCTCGATTTTCGCGGTGAGGCGCTGCGCAACACCATCGTTGGCAACACCGTGCTGTACGGCGCGACCAGCGGCGAGGCATTTTTTAGCGGCGTCGCAGGCGAGCGCTTTGCTGTGCGTTTGTCGGGCGCAGCAGCGGTGGTTGAAGGCACGGGTGACCATGGCTGCGAATACATGACCGGCGGCACCGTGGTGGTGCTGGGCCAAACCGGGCGCAATTTTGCTGCCGGTATGAGTGGCGGCGTGGCCTATGTGTACGACGAGGATGGGCTGTTTGAGACGCGCTGCAACATGGCCATGGTGGCGCTAGAGCGCATCTTGCCCAGCGACGAGCAAATTGCCACCGTGGCGCAGGCCACTTGGCACCAAGGCCAAACCGACGAAGCCCAGCTCAAAAAGATGCTGGAAGACCACAACCGCTGGACAGGCAGCAAGCGCGCGCGCGAGTTGCTGGACCACTGGGCCGCATCGCGCAGCAAATTTGTCAAAGTCTTCCCGACCGAATACAAGCGCGCACTGGCCGAAATATATGAACAAAAAGTGCTTGAAAGCACCGCCACACCTGCGCTACCAGCTATTGAAACCGTAGCGAGCGCCGCCGTTTAAGGCTGCCGGCTGTCTCTATCTGCTACCCGCACCGCATTCACAGGACATACACATCATGGGCAAGATCACCGGCTTCATGGAATACGAGCGCATCGAGGAGGGCTACCGCAGCCCGCCCGAGCGACTCAAGGGCTACAAAGAATTTGTCATCGGCCTGAGCGATGCCCAGGCCAGCGTGCAGGCCGCGCGCTGTATGGACTGCGGCACGCCGTTTTGCCACAGCGGCTGCCCCGTCAGCAACGTGATTCCAGACTTTAACGATTTGGTGTACCAAAGCGACTGGCAAAGCGCTTTTACGGTGCTTGATTCGACCAACAACTTTCCCGAGTTCACCGGTCGTATTTGCCCCGCGCCTTGCGAGGCGGCTTGCGTGCTCAACGTCAACGACGACGCGGTCGGCATCAAAAGCATCGAGCACGCCATCATCGACCGTGCGTGGGAGCACGGTTGGGTCACGCCGCAGCCCGCGCGCCAGCACAGCGGCAAGCGCGTTGCGGTGGTCGGTTCCGGCCCGGCCGGCTTGGCCGCAGCGCAGCAACTGGCGCGCGCTGGCCACAGCGTGACGGTGTTTGAAAAGAACGACCGCCTTGGCGGCCTGCTGCGCTATGGCATTCCTGACTTCAAGCTAGAAAAAAGCCACATCGATAAACGCGTGGCGCAGATGCAGGCCGAGGGCGTGGAGTTTCGCACCGGCGTATTTGTCGGCAGTGCGCAAGACGGCCTGGGCAAAGGCTCCAAAGTCACCAACTGGGCCAAAGAAACCATCACGCCCGCGCAGTTGCAGCAAGACTTTGATGCCGTGCTGCTGGCCGGTGGTGCCGAGCAATCGCGCGACCTGCCGGTGCCGGGGCGCGATTTGGTCGGGGTGCATTTCGCCATGGAATTTTTGCCGCAGCAAAACAAGGTCAATGCGGGCGACAAGATGAAGGGCCAGCTGTCAGCGGCTGGCAAGCACGTCATCGTCATTGGTGGTGGCGACACCGGCAGCGACTGCGTCGGCACCAGCAACCGCCACGGCGCTGCCAGCGTGACGCAGTTTGAAGTCATGCCGCAGCCGCCTGCGGTCGAAGACCGGCCCTTGACCTGGCCGTACTGGCCGCTCAAACTGCGCACCAGTTCCAGCCATGAAGAAGGCTGCACGCGCGAGTTCGCTATTTCTACCAAAGCCTTCACCGGCGAAAAGGGCAAGCTCAAAGGTCTGACTACGGTGCAGGTGCAATTCAAAGCAGGCCAACTGGTCGAAGTGCCGGGCACTGAAAAGCACTACCCGGCCGATTTGGTGCTGTTGGCGATGGGCTTTGTCAGCCCAGTGGCACCGGTGCTGGAAGCCTTTGGCGTAGAGCAAGACGCCCGTGGTAACGCCCGCGCCACGGTGGACTTGATTGGCGGCTATGCCACCAACGTGGCCAAAGTGTTTGCCGCTGGTGACATTCGCCGTGGCCAAAGTTTGGTGGTCTGGGCGATTCGCGAAGGTCGGCAAGCGGCGCGCGCGGTGGATGAGTTTTTGATGGGCTGTAGCGACTTGCCGCGCTAGGGGTGCAGTGGTGCGGGCCGATTAGGGGACAATCCTAGGTTCCACTAATTTATT
>CAIRYF010000108.1 GCA_903882725.1 uncultured Simplicispira sp. | reverse complement strand
GCCCGAGATCGACGGACTGACCAAGCAAGCGGCCCAGCGGCTCGACGCCATCCAGCAAATGGAAGAACTGGGCAGCGGCTTTTATTTGGCCATGCACGATTTGGAGATTCGCGGCGCTGGCGAAGTGCTGGGTGAAAACCAAAGCGGCAATATGCTGGAGATTGGTTTTCAGCTCTACAACGAAATGCTGTCTGAAGCGGTGCGCAGCCTCAAAGCTGGCAAAGAGCCGGATTTGCTCAGTCCACTGTCAGTGATGACCGATATCAACCTGCACGCTCCTGCACTGCTGCCGGACGATTTTTGCGGTGACGTGCATTTGCGCCTGTCGTTCTACAAAAAGCTGGCTACGGCCAAAACCCCCGACCAGATCAGCGCGTTGCTGGAAGAGCTGGTCGACAGATTTGGCAAACTTCCCGTGCAGGCGCAAACGCTGATCGATGTCCACCGCCTGCGGGTTTTGAGCCAGCCGTATGGCGTGGCCAAAGTCGATGCCGCGCCGGGTGCCATCACCATCCACTTCAAGCCCCAGCCACCGATTGACCCGATGCGCATCATCGAGCTGATTCAAAAAAACAAGCACATCAAGCTGGTTGGCAACGAAAAACTGCGCATCGAACGCGCCCTGCCAGAGCCGGCAGCGCGCGCGCAACTGGTGCGTGAGCTGCTGCGCAGTTTGGGGCAGCCACTGGCGGCAGCTGAACCACTCGCGGCTTAAAAATAATTAATTAGGGTGTAGTTTGAAATGTTGTTCCTGTGTGTCCAATCGGCGTCTCTATGGGCGCTCCAATGAGCCCGCGCGGTTCAGTCAATTCAACGCTCGTTGTCGATCTTGACGGCACCTTAATCAAAACAGACCTATTGGTAGAAACAGCCAGCAGATTTTTAATTGAGCAGCCGTTTCGTTTCTTCAAGTTGCTGATTTGGTTGGCAGAAGGCAAGGGTGCCCTGAAATCACATCTTGCGGAGTCCACAAGCATTGATGTTGCATCGCTGCCCTACAACGAAGAACTCATCACCTGGTTACGTGCCGAAAAATCCCAAGGTCGGCGCATTGTGCTGGCGACAGCCAGCCACCGCGTGCTAGCAGACTTGGTAGCGGCACATTTAGACCTCTTCGAAGATGTTTTTGCAACCGATGGCATCACCAACCTGAAAGCCAACGCCAAGCGCGATGTTCTCATTGGTCGTTACGGCGAGCGCGGCTTTGACTACGTCGGAAATGATTGGCCTGACATCTCAGTCTGGCAGGTTGCCGCCAAAGCCCATGTGGTCAGCGGTTCATCGCGGTTGATTGAAAAAGCCAGAGGTCACGGCAATCTTGGCATCCTCATGGGTGACGGCAAGCCGCCACTGGCTGTGGCGTTATTCACAGCCATGCGACCGCATCAGTGGATGAAAAACCTGTTGGTGTTCATTCCGCTGCTGGCGGCCCATCAGTACGTACATATTGTTAGCGTGATGCAGACACTGCTGGCCTTTGTTGTGTTTGGCTTGACTGCCTCCAGTGTTTACTTACTCAACGACTTGGTGGATGTGGCTGATGATCGCCATCATGCACGCAAACGTAACCGACCCTTGGCCTCTGGAAACCTTAGTTTGTTGCATGGCTGGGTCGCTTGGCCAGTGCTACTGCTCTTGGCCTTTGCGTTGGCGGGTCTGACCTGTGGTCTACCGGGGCGCTTCACGGCGAGCTTGGGAGGTTACTTTGTGTTGACGGTAGCGTATTCGCTACGGTTAAAGCAAATCCCCATCGTTGATGTGCTGACGTTGGCCATGCTTTACACCATGCGCATCATTGCTGGTGCCGCCG
>CAIRYF010000107.1 GCA_903882725.1 uncultured Simplicispira sp. | reverse complement strand
GCCGGTCATTGCAGAAGTTCCAGACGAAATTGACTGCCCGGCTTTGCTTGTTCAGCAGGCCATTCAACGACTTCACCCGGTATCTGTAGACAAGGATCATTTTTGCCGCTTTAGATATTCGGCAAGCGCGCGCCGGACGTGTTCAGACACCGAGAGGTCGGTTTTTTGCGCCAGCTCACGCAGCGCGGCCAAGAGCGGCTCAGGGAGAAAGAAGTTTGCTCGAATCATGCGCATATCATACACACAAAATACATACGACACCTTCGGTGTCGCCCTCTACCTCCCCGGCATGAATGCCGAGGTTTCTCGGGAGTTCTGATGAAATCAGCGTGTGGCATATGTTGGTGTCCAATATACGAGGCTCTTGCTGGGCCTTTCTTCCTCTTTTTTTCTGATCTGCTGCTATGTCTTCCGAGCGTCCTCCCACGATTGACCCTGTTGCCGCTGCCCGCTGGCACGCCAGCGCGCCAGCGCCCGCCCCTTGGCTGCACGAAGAAGTGGCGCGGCGCATGGAGGCGCGTTTGCAGTGGATTCGCGCCGCCCCCGCTGCGTGGTGCCACTGGGATGCAGTGCGCGGTGGCTTAGAAGGTCACGCCCTGCTGCGCCAGCGCTACCCCAACGCCCAATGCTTTGTCACCGAAACCGCAGCGCAGCACCAGCCGCGCGCTGCCGACGCGCTGGCCATGCCCTGGTGGCGCGCGGCGCGTTGGACGGGCGCAGCCACCCAGTTTGAGCACCCCCCCGAAGGCGCGGTGCAAATGCTGTGGGCCAATATGGGCCTGCACATGGCAGCTGACCCGCAAGCGCTGTTTGCCCAGTGGCAGCGCGCTTTGGCTGTCGATGGCCATGTGATGTTTTCGTGCCTTGGCCCCGACACCTTGCGCGAGTTGCACACGCTGTACGCCGATGCGGGCTGGCCGGCACCGGGCCATGCGTTTACCGATATGCACGACTGGGGCGATATGTTGGTACAGGCCGGTTTTGCCGAGCCGGTGATGGACATGGAGCGCATCACCCTGACCTTTGCCGACGCGCCGCGCCTGTTGCAAGAGCTGCGCGGGCTGGGCGTGAACCTGCACCCGCAGCGCTTTGGCGCTTTGCGCGGGCGCGGCTGGCACGCCCGCTTGTTGCAGGCGCTGACCGAGCGCTTGGCCGACCCCGCGCAGGGCGGGCGTTTGTCCGTGACCTTTGAAATCATCTACGGCCACGCCTTCAAACCCACGCCGCGCGTGCCGGTGGGCCAGCACAGCGCCGTCTCGCTGCACGATATGCGCGCCATGCTGCGCGACGGTCGGCGGCAAAAATCGCAGTCCTGAGCCAGGTGACTTGGCAAACGGCTGGCTTTCCCACTTTCCTGAGAGGTTTTATGCTGAAAAGAAATGCTCTGCAATTGATAGCTATAAGCGCACTGTCCATAAGCGCTGCAGCCGTTTTGACTGCTTGTTCTGAAAGCGCGGTGAAATTTCGCGGCGTCAACATCACCGGAGCCGATTACGCGCGTGATTTTTCTTTGACCGACCACAACGGCCAGCTGCGCAGCATCAAAGATTTTCAGGGCAAGGTGGTGATAGTCTTTTTTGGCTTTACCCAGTGCCCCGACGTGTGTCCGACCTCAATGCAAGAGCTGGCGCAGGTCAAGCAAGCCCTTGGTGCAGACGGCGATCGTTTGCAGGGCATTTTTATCAGCGTAGACCCTGAGCGCGACACGCTGGAGATGCTCAAGGCCTACATGGGCAACTTTGACCCCGGCTTTTTGGCGCTGCGCCCCACCCCCCAAGAACTGCCTGCGCTGACCAAGAACTTCAAAATCTATTACAAAAAGGTCGATGGCACTACGCCAACCAGCTACACCATGGATCACTCGGCGGGCAGCTATGTGTACGACCCACAAGGGCGCTTGCGCATCTACCACCGCTACGGCAGCGGTGCCCAGGCGCTGACCCAAGACGTGCGCGCGCTGTTAAAACAAGGCACCTAACGCCGCTGGTGCCAAAGCACACCAAAGCACACCAAGGCCAGCGCAAAATAGCTATCGGATTCACGCAGAGCTAAAAACAGGAAATCCCTACCATGCAACACAACACCCCCACGCCAGGCCCCGAGCGCGACACGCCCGACGACCTACTGGTGCGGGCCGCCATGGGCGCTGCACCCGATGGCATCGTGTTGGTTGATCGTGAAGGCATTATTTTGGTGGCCAACGAAACCATGGGCACTTTATCGGGCTACAGCGTAGAACAGTTGCGTGGGCAGTCAGTGAGCGTATTTTTGCCGCCCCAGTTGCGCGAAAAACACGCCGAACATATGCGCAACTATTTTCTGCAGCCGTCCAAGCGCCCCATGGGCACCGGCAGGCACCTCTGGATTGCGCGCCCCGATGGCACCACCGTACCGGTCGATATTGCGCTGGGCCACTGCGCAACAAATGACGGCACAGCGGTGGCGTTTGTGCGCGATGTCTCTGAAATGCGCCGACTGCAGTCGCATATGCATTACCAGGCTACGCACGACACCCTGACGGGCCTTCTTAACCGCTGGCAATTCAACCAGCGCTTAGAGCAACGAACGGCAGAATCGGCCCGCCATGGTCGGCCCATGACGCTGCTGCTGATTGACCTGGATGACTTCAAAACCATCAACGACAGCTACGGCCATGCTGCGGGCGACCAAGCGCTGCAAGAGGTCGCCCGCCGACTCAAAGGCTGTTTGCGCGCCTCCGACACCTTGGCACGCCTTGGCGGCGACGAATTCACGGTGCTGCTGACGCATTTGGCCCAACCGTGCGACGCGCGCCAAGTGGCCGACAAACTGCTGGAGGTGCTGGGCCAGCCATGCCAGGTCAACGGCTTTAACGTCAGTCTGGGTGCCAGCATTGGCATGGCCAGCCTGCCCGATGACGCCGCAGACGCTGCCACGCTGCTGCGCTATGCCGACATTGCCATGTACCACGCTAAAGAGTCTGGGCGCGGCCAAGCGGCGGCCTACGAAGCCTCCATGGGCGAAAAAATTGCTGAAAAAAACCTGCTGCACGACCGACTCAAGCAGGCCATCGAGACCCACGCCTTAACGCTGCATTACCAGCCGCAAATAGACAGAGTCTCGGGCCGCATGGTCAGCGTCGAAGCCTTGCTGCGCTGGAACGACGCCGAGCTGGGCTGCGTGGCACCCCACCGTTTTATTCCCGTCGCCGAGGCCTCTGGCCTGATTTTGCCGCTGGGCGCTTGGGTGCTAGAGACGGCCTGCAGCCAAGCTGCAGCCTGGGCGCAACAAGGTATGCCGCTGCGCATAGCGGTCAACCTATCGGCGCAGCAACTGCGCCAGCCGCATTTGGCAGACATGGTGCAAGAACAATTGCAGCGCCACGCGGTACCGAATGGCCTGATTGAGCTGGAAATTATTGAATCCGATGTCATGCTCGACCCAGTGCAAGCGCAGTTGTTTCTGGCCCGCCTCAAGACCTTGGGGGTCGGGGTGACACTGGATGACTTTGGTGCCGGGCACTCATCGCTGACCTACTTGAAGCAGTTGCCTATTAGCCGCATCAAGCTCGACCGCAGCTTTATCTGTACCGTGCTGCACAGCCAGCAAGACGCGGCCTTGGTTTGCGCCGTGATTGCGCTGGCGCACACGCTGGGGCTGGAGGTAGTGGCCGAGGGCGTCGAAGAAGAAGCGCAAGTGCGTTTTCTGGAAGCGCAGAACTGTGATGTTTTTCAGGGCTGGTTCTTTGCGCGCGCGGTGCCCGCGCCTGACATTGCCGCCCTGTTTCGCACCTTGCAAGCGCCAGTGGCCCTGCCTTGACCGCCCGCCCACCAGTACGCGCCAAAACGCTGCAGTGCTTTGGCACTCTATTTTTTTGATAGCTAGAAGCGCTTTACACACAAGGGCCAGAGGCAGATTTGACTAAAAATTGCCTTTTTAAGAACGGGCCTTTTGCTTACAAGCCGACAGGAACTATGGCTTTAGCAGTCTCTCTAAGAGAGTGCTAACATAAATAAATGCTAAGAAAAAGGAGCCCTGAATGACCTATCAAACTGGATCCGCCACTGCCTTGACCGCTGCCAATCCTTGGGCAATGGTGCCAGCTTTGGGCAATTTGAACGCCTACATTGCTGCCGTCAACCGACTGCCGCTGCTGACGCTGGAAGAAGAGCAAAGCGCCGCCCGCGAGTTGCGCGCCAATAACGACGTGGCTGCTGCGGGTCGCTTGGTAATGTCGCACTTGCGCTTGGTGGTGTCTATCTCGCGCCAATACTTGGGTTATGGCCTGCCCCACGGCGACTTGATCCAAGAGGGCAACGTCGGTCTGATGAAAGCCGTCAAGCGCTTTGACCCCGACCAAGGCGTGCGTTTGGTCAGTTACGCCATGCACTGGATCAAGGCTGAGATCCACGAATACATCCTGAAAAACTGGCGCATGGTCAAAGTGGCCACCACCAAGGCGCAGCGCAAACTGTTTTTCAACCTGCGATCGATGAAG
>CAIRYF010000106.1 GCA_903882725.1 uncultured Simplicispira sp. | reverse complement strand
GGCGGCTTGGCCAGCGTGGGCCAGTTCACGCGGTTGGAAGAGCCTTTTTGGACTAAAGACCTGTCCCGCCTGAGCCAAGGGCGTTTTAGCGCTGAGATTGTGGCGTTTGATCGCGCCGCCATCCCAGGAATGCAAATGCTGCAACTGCTGCAGCTGGGTGTAGTGCCCTTTGGCACCATGTTGATGAGCAACATAGCGGCGCAGTACCCGCAATACGCAGCCCCGGATATGGCGGGTTTAAACCCCAGCATGGCGCAAGTGCGCGCCAGTTTGAGTGTTTTTCGGCCTTACCTAGAAACCTCGCTGCGCGAGCGCCATGGCATTGAGTTACTGGCCGTCTATGTTTACCCAGCACAGGTGCTTTTTTGCAAAAAGGCGCTGACTGGTTTGACAGAGTTGTCTGGGCGGCGCGTTCGTATTTCATCAAGCTCGCAGGCCGATTTTGTAGCTGCTCTCAAGGGTGTGCCGGTGCGCACTGGGTTTGCTGACATCATGGATGCGCTGGATTCGGGCGCACTGGACTGTGTAATTACCGGGGCATCTTCGGGCAACACTTTGGGCTTGCACACTGCGACCAGCCACCTCTACACCATGCCTTTGACCTGGGGCATGGCAATTTTTGGCGCCAACAGCGCAGTATGGAACGCCCTGCCACCCGAACTGCGTCAACTGCTGCACCGCGAGCTACCCCAGTTGGAAGCACGCATCTGGCGCGATTCTGAGCGCGAAACAGTCATGGGCGTGAGCTGCAACAGTGGTGCATCGGCGTGCTCTGGGGGCAGCCGCGGCCATATGGTGGTGGTGCCGGTATCAGCGCAAGATGAACGCCTGCGCGATGAAATTTTTCGCTCTGTGGTGTTACCGCGTTGGCTGCAGCGCTGCGGTGCCGATTGTGGACTGCTGTGGCGCGACACTATCGGCTCGGCCAGAGCCATTGCTTTACCGGCGCTGCCATGAAAGCAGTTGTGCCTTGGCGTGTACGGGCCACGGTATGGGCCTTAATGGGCTTGTTTTTGCTGGCGCTGGCCGGCGCTACGGCAGTGCTGATTTGGACGATGCGCAACAACGCCCTAGAGGCGGGGCAGGCGCAGGTCTCACGTTTTGTCTCCGGGGCTGAGGCGGGGCTGAATCGGACGTTCTTGTCGGTCGATGTGTTGCTGGCCAGCACCGACGATTTACTGACTTTGTCTCGCGCCGTGACCAAAGACATTCAAACACCCCAGACCAGCACGCTGCTGCGCAGCACTATGCGTCAGAACCTGATCGTGCGTTCAGTGGCCTTAATCGATACACAAGGCCAGGTGTTGGCATCGTCTGGCTATGCGGGAGCCCATTTGCCGTTGCGCTTGCCCGACGACTTTGTCGGCCAAGTGCTGGCTGCACCCATGTCAAGTTTGGCGATCAGTGCCCCAGTGGTGAGTTTTTCTAGCACCGAGCCAGTGCTGTATTTTTCGCGATCTTTCCGGCTCGCCGATGGTGCTCACCTGCTGGCGGTGGCTGAGGTGCCGATCACTGCGCTGGTGTCGGTGTTGATGCAAGGTGTGGATATTGCTGGGTTGGAGGTTCTGCTAAAGCGCAGCTATGGTTCGGTGCTGCTGCGTGTGCCTGATCGTGGCGCTATTGGGCCGCCTGATGGGCACAGCAATCACACTACAGCACAGGCATTGGTGGCGGCGCAGTCGCTTTTCTACCCCGACCTGATGTTGGTGGCCAACCTACCGATAACAGCGGCCTTGGCCGACTGGGAGAGCGAAAGCCGTGGCTTGGTGCTGGCCATGTTGGCTTTGGATTTGATGGTGTTTGGTGCCGGGTGTCTAGCGCAGTCGTATCTGCAGCGCATGACGTTGGCCCGTCTCGCAATTGCTGAGTCCAAGACCACACTAGACCAGGCGCTTGAATCTATGGTCAGTGGCTTTGTGCTACTTGATGCGCAGCGCCGTGTACTGCAATGGAATCGGCGCTTTGAAGAGATTTTTCCGTGGCTGGTGCCAGTGATCGGGCTGCATATCCCATTTGATCGTGTCCTACAGGCGGCTGCGCTGCACCATGTCCCCGGCGGCGACGCCATCGAACAAAAACACTGGTTGGAACGGCGCTTGGGGTTGCAGCACACACCGCAGGGCCAGCACGAGCAAATACTGCCCAATGGCCACTGGGTACAAATTACCGAGCGCGTAACGCCCGAGGGCGGCATGGTCATCACCTATCACGATGTGACTGATTTACGCCGCGCCAGCGCCGAGATCGAAATTTTGGCCTTCTACGACCCCTTGACCGGTTTGCCTAATCGGCGGCTATTGCTAGACCGCTTGGGCCAGGCGGTTGCCAACATGACACGCTCTGGCGGTTTGGGAGCGGTGCTGTTTCTCGATTTAGACCATTTCAAGACGCTGAACGATACCCAGGGCCATGAAGTGGGCGACCAGCTGCTGTTGCAGGTAGCGCAGCGACTACAGGCCTGCCTGCGCGACTCAGACACGGTGGCGCGTTTGGGGGGTGATGAGTTTGTTGTCATCCTTACCGAGCTGTCACACGACAGCCAAGAGGCTGCAGCACAGGCGCAGCGGATCGGTGAAAAATTACTGCTCAGTTTCAACCTGCCCTATACCTTGGGTGTGCATATACACCATGGATCGTGCAGCATGGGTGCCACTTTATTTGGCCACACCCACCAGTCGGCAGCCGAGCTGCTCAAGCAAGCCGATATTGCTATGTACCAAGTCAAGGGGCAAAGCGGCAACGGCCTGTGCTTTTTTGACCCACAGATGCAGACCCTCATATCCCAGCGCGCACAAATAGAGGCTGACTTGCAGTTGGCATTGGGAGATGCGCAGTTGGTGCTGTATTACCAGCCACAGTTTTCCAGCGATGGCCGTCTTGTGGGTGCCGAGGCACTATTGCGCTGGCAGCACCCTGAGCGGGGTATGGTCTCGCCCGCCGAATTCATTCCGGTGGCTGAAGAAAGCGGCCTCATCATGCCGATTGGTCAGTGGGTGCTGCGCACCGCCTGCCAGCAATTAGCGGCGTGGCAGGGTGGTGCAGACCAATCGACTTGGCAACTGGCGGTCAATGTCAGCGCGCGCCAGTTTCGCCAGCGCGATTTTGTCCAGCAGGTGATTGATGTGATGCAAGAAACTGGTATTCGCCCGCACCTGCTCAAGCTAGAGCTGACGGAGTCGCTGGTGCTGGACAACGTGGACGACACCATCGAAAAAATGCACCAGCTGCGTACCAAGGGCGTGCGTTTTTCGGTCGATGACTTTGGCACCGGTTATTCGTCGCTGGCCTATCTCAGTCGCCTGCCTTTGCACCAACTCAAGATTGACCAGTCGTTTGTGCGCAATTTGGGCATTCACCCTAATGACGACGTCATCGTACAAACCATTATCGGCATGGCAGCCAACTTGGGGCTGGAAGTGATTGCCGAGGGGGTTGAGACGCTGGAACAAAAAGAATTTTTGGAGCGCTACGGCTGTGAGCTGTTTCAAGGCTACCTGCTGGGGCGGCCGATGCCTGTGGCCCAGCTTGAGGCTCTGTCTGCGCTGCACCCCAGTGCTGGGTTGGGTGCGTATGGAGCCCGCTTAACGGCGTGAAGACACCACAATGCCGCTGACAATCAAGGCAAATGCGCCGGCGTGGTACGGCTGCGGCATTTCACCCAAAAAGGCGGCTGACAGCAGTGCGGCAAACAACGGCGTGAGATTAGCAAAAAAACCCGCTACCGCTGGCCCCACACGCTGCACACCAACACCCCAGCAGCGGTAGGCAATGATGGCTGGCCCGACAGCGATGTACGCCAGTGCCAGCGCCAGTGGCCAGCCCCACACTATCGGCTGCGCGGCACTCAGTGCCCACTCGCCGCTGGCCAATAAACCCGACCAGCCCCAACCAAATACCAACTGTGCCAACAAAAATGCAGCCCAGTTACCGCGTACCTTGGTGGGCGCGCTGGTGCGCGCCAGCAGCCAGCTGTAAAGCGACCACGACAGCGTGGCCAGCAGCATCAGCACATCACCCGGTACCAAACGCAGCGCCAGCAGCGCGCTCCACTGGCCGTGGCTCAGTACCAACAGCACGCCGCTGATAGACAGCAGCGCCCCCGCCAGCTGGCGGCGCGTCACTGCTGTACCAAAAAACAAGGCACCCAGCGCCAGCATCCACACCGGCATACTGGACGCCACCAGCGTCACATTCAGTGGTGTTGAAGTTTGTAGCGCCATGTATTGCAGCGCGTTGTATAGGCCAATGCCCAGCAATCCCAGTAGCGCGTAGCGGCGCCAGTGCGGCCACAGGCTGCTGCCAGGACGCAGCACGCCGTGGGCCAGCGGCAACAACAGCAGCAAGGCCAGCGACCAGCGCAAAAAATTAAGGGTAATCGGTGGCACCCAGTCGTGTACCAACCGGCCCACCACCGCATTGCCAGCCCACAGCAGCGGAGCGAGGGTCAATAGTGCGGCGGTATGGGGCGTGAGTTTTTCTGTCATGGGCACGCCAAAGCGGCAGGGGAGTAATTTTTGGGTGTTTTTAGCCTGCAGCGCTTATGGAATAAGCGCTATTAGCTACTATTTTGATAGCAATTGAAAGGCTTCTTGTGCTGCAGCGATAGTCTCAGCAATATCCTGCGGCGTGTGTGCGGCACTGACAAAACCGGCTTCGTACAAGGCAGGGGCAATGTAGACACCGCGATGGAGCAGGCCATGAAACAGGGTGTTAAAGCGCGCGTTGTCGGTACGCATCACGGTGGCGTAGTTTTGTGGCAGCTCAGGCAGCAAGAAGAAACCGAACATTCCACCTTCACAATCGGCACTGAAGGGCACACCTGCAGCTGCGGCAGCGCTGCTCAGGCCATCGACCAAGCTGTGCGTAGATGCTGAGAGGGCATCAAAAAAGCCTGGTTTGCTGATTTCGCGCAGCGTGGCCAAGCCGCAGGCGGTGGCGACGGGGTTGCCCGACAGCGTGCCGGCTTGGTAGACAGTGCCGATGGGCGCGAGGTGTTCCATGATGGCGCGCTTGCCGCCAAACGCCGCCAGCGGCATACCGCCTCCAATGACCTTGCCCATGACGGTGAGGTCGGGCTCAAAACCGGGAATGCTGCGTGCATACACGCTTTGCGCACCACCCAAGGCGACGCGAAAACCGTTCATTACCTCGTCAAAGATAAACAGTGCGCCGTATTGCGTACACAGCTCGCGACAGCGTTGGACAAACGCCACACTGGCGCGGACAAAGTTCATGTTGCCGGCAATCGGCTCAATGATCACGCAGGCCAGGTCGGCACCGTGCAGGGCAAAGGCTTCTTCCAGTTGTGCGACGTTGTTGTATTCAAGCACCACGGTGTGCTGCACCACTTCAGCTGGCACACCGGCGCTGGTGGCATTGCCAAAGGTGGCCAAGCCCGATCCGGCTTTGACCAGCAAGGCGTCGGCATGGCCGTGGTAGCAGCCTTCAAATTTGATGATTTTGTTGCGCCCAGTGGCACCGCGCGCTAGGCGAATGGCGCTCATACCAGCTTCGGTGCCCGAG
>CAIRYF010000105.1 GCA_903882725.1 uncultured Simplicispira sp. | reverse complement strand
CATCTTTCGCGGCGCGCTCGATTGCGGTGCCACCACCATCACCGAAGAAATGGAAGTAGCGGCGGTGTATGCCATTGCCGACTTGGCGCAGGCCGAGCAAAACGAGGTGGTCGCGGCAGCTTATGTCGGCGAGGCACTGGCGTTTGGGCCAGAGTATTTGATCCCCAAGCCGTTTGATCCGCGCTTGATGATGAAAATTGCACCCGCCGTGGCGCAGGCCGCCGCCGACAGTGGCGTCGCGCAGCGCCCGATTGCCGACATGGCTGCGTACAGCGACCATTTGCAGACCTTTGTGTATGCGTCCGGCACGACGATGAAGCCGATTTTTATGGTGGCCAAGCAAGCCGCTAAAAAGCGCATTGCCTACGCCGAGGGCGAAGAGCAGCGCGTGCTGCGCGCGGCGCAAATTGTGGTGGACGAGCGCTTGGCACGCCCGACGCTGATTGGCCGCCCCACCGTGATCGCCCAGCGCATTGAAAAGTTTGGCCTGCGCTTGCAGCAGGGACGCGACTACGACGTGGTGAATGTCGAAAACGATCACCGCTACCGCGATTTTTGGCAGACCTACCACAGCATGACCGAGCGCAAGGGCATCACGGTGCCGATTGCCAAGATTGAAATGCGCCGACGCCTGACCTTGATTGGCTGTATGTTGCTGCACAAAGGCGAGGTGGATGGCCTGATTGCTGGCACCTGGGGCACGCCGCCGATGCACCTGAGTTATGTCGATCAGGTGATTGGTCGGCGCGAAGGCGTCAGCGTCTATGCCTGCATGAATGGCTTGCTGCTGCCCGACCGCCAAGTGTTCTTGGTGGACACGCACGTTAACTATGACCCCACTGCCGAGCAATTGACAGAAATCACTTTATTGGCGGCAGAAGAAATGAAGCGCTTTGGCTTTAAGCCCAAGGTGGCTTTGCTGTCGCACTCCAATTTTGGTAGCAGCGACCAACCCAGCGCCATCAAAATGCGCCGGGTGCTGGCCTTGCTCAGGGCGCAGGCACCGTGGATGGATGTGGACGGCGAAATGCACGGCGATGTGGCGCTCGATAGCAAGGCGCGCACGGCGCTGATGCCGCGCAGCACCTTGGTGGGGGATGCCAATTTGCTGGTGCTACCCAATATGGATGCCGCCAATATCTCGTACAACCTGCTCAAAACAGCAGCGGGCGGCAATATTTCTATTGGCCCGGTGCTGCTGGGCGCGGCGCAGCCGGTGCATATTTTGACGGCCAGTGCCACAGTGCGGCGCATCGTCAATATGACGGCGCTGACGGTGGCCGACGCCAACGTGCAGCGCTGATCAGCAGGACAATTTTTCTATGCGCCTGCCCAATTCTTGGGCAGGCGCTTGCGTTTTCAGGGGCTTTCCGTCACACTAGCGGGTTGAAATTTCGGGGTTAACCCGTAGTTTCTGAAAGGTTTATTGATGCTGAAAGCCGCAACCGCAAAAACGTCGACACCATCGACAACATCGAAAGTGTGGAAAGCAGGTGTTGCTTGTATTTTGAGCGTTGCATTTGTGCTCGCTCCTGCCTCGGCAGATGCAAGGTCTCCCTCGATATTCCCGGCGTTTCAAGAATCAAATAGCCAAGCTCCTGCTCCTATTGCTCCTCCTATTACGCTGGAGCAATTGCCGCGCCAAGGTCGCACGACTTATGCCTTGATTCACCAAGGGGGGCCGTTTCCACATGACAAGGACGGCATAGTTTTTGGCAACCGTGAGCGCTTATTGCCAGCACAGCAGCGCGGCTATTACCGCGAGTACACCGTAGGAACCCCTGGCGCACGCAATCGAGGTGCGCGCCGCATTGTATGTGGCGGAAAACCCGTCGCTCCCAGTGTCTGCTACTACACCGCCGACCACTACAACAGCTTTCGCACTATTGCCCCATGACCGTAGCCGCAAAAACCCCAATCCCTCTTGCTTCACGCTGGTCGATGCCGCCGT
>CAIRYF010000104.1 GCA_903882725.1 uncultured Simplicispira sp. | reverse complement strand
TGAGCCGGCGCGCATCACGCTGCGCACGCGGGTGGCGCGCCAAGTCACCATTGGCCGCGAGCGCCACAAGTTGGCACTGCAATTGCATGTCATCGACAACGGCCCGGGCGTGCCCGAGGCGCTGCGCGAACGCATTTTTTATCCGCTGGTGTCCGGACGCGATGGCGGATCGGGCTTGGGGTTGGCGCTGGCGCAAACCTTTGTGCAGCGCCACCATGGCCTTTTAGAGTGCGACAGCGTGCCGGGCTGCACCGATTTTCACTGGCTGATTCCGTTGCCTTAAAGCCAAGCCAAGCCAAGCTAGCAGCGGCAGCGGGCGTTTTTTCAACATGCGTACCTGCGAGAACTGTGTATGAAGCCGATTTGGTTGGTAGATGACGATCCCTCGATCCGCTTTGTGCTGGAAAAAGCCTTGGCGCGCGAGCAACTGCCCACGCGCAGCTTCAGCCACCCGCAAGAGGTGTTAGCGGCGCTGGCCCAAGTGGCGCCAGACGGTGCAGACAGCGCAAACAGCGCAAACAGCCCAGACGCCGCCGCAGTCGGGCCACAAGTGCTGGTGAGCGACATCCGAATGCCCGGCAGCTCGGGGCTGGATTTGCTGGAGCAAGTCCACGCCTTGCAGCCGGGCCTGCCGGTGATCATCATGACGGCCTACTCTGACCTAGACAGCGCCGTCTCGGCCTTTCAGCGCGGCGCGTTTGAATACCTGCCCAAACCGTTTGACGTGCATAAAGCGGTAGCGCTGATTCGCCGTGCGGTGCAAGAAAGCCAGCGCGAAGAAGTGGCGCAAGACAGCCCGGTGGCCAGCACCGAAATGCTGGGCCAAGCGCCGGCCATGCAGGACGTGTTTCGCGCCATTGGCCGCCTGAGCGCCAGCCAAGTGACGGTACTGATCACCGGCGAGTCGGGCACTGGAAAAGAGCTGGTAGCGCGCGCACTGCACCGGCACTCGCCCGTGGCAGGCGGGCCGTTTGTGGCCATTAATACCGCCGCCATTCCCAAAGACTTGCTTGAATCAGAGCTGTTTGGCCACGAGCGCGGTGCCTTCACCGGTGCCCAAACGCTGCGCCGTGGTCGCTTTGAGCAGGCCGAGGGGGGCACCTTGTTTTTGGATGAAATTGGCGATATGCCGCTGGACTTGCAGACACGGCTGTTGCGTGTGCTCTCGGACGGGCATTTCTACCGCGTCGGCGGCCATAGCAGCGTGCCATCACACGTGCGCGTCATGGCCGCAACGCACCAGCATTTGGAGCAACGTGTGCGTGAAGGCAGTTTTCGTGAAGACCTGTTCCACCGTCTGAACGTTATCCGCCTGCGCCTGCCAACGCTGCGCGATCGCCAGGAAGACATCCCCATGCTAACGCGCCATTTTTTGCAGCAAAGTGCGCGCCAATTGGGCGTTCCCCCCAAACGCATTTCCGACGCTGCGCTGGCACGGCTGGCGCAGTTTGAGTTTCCGGGCAATGTGCGCCAATTAGAAAATATCTGTCACTGGTTGACAGTGATGGCACCGGCGCTGGTGGTGTCGCAGCAAGACCTGCCACCCGAGGTGCAGGCCAGTACCTACGGCCAGTTTTTAGCACCTGAGCCGGGCAGTCAGGCGGTGCCTGAAGACGCCCTGCGCGCCCCACGCGCCCTGCTGCCAATGGAGGCTGCCGCTACAGCTGCGATGGCTTTAGATGGCAGTTGGGAAGCAGTGTTGGCAGCGCAAGTGCAAACGCTGCTGGCTGCAGGACAGCCGCATATCTGGGAATTGCTGATGCACCGCTTTGAAGCGCAGTTGATCACCAGCGCCTTGCACGCCACACAGGGTCGGCGCATGGAGGCAGCGCAGCGTTTGGGTTTAGGGCGCAACACCATCACGCGCAAAATTCAGGAGCTTGGGCTGCAACCGGCAGAAAATAATGATAAAAAAGGCCTCTAGCCCTTATTGCATATGCGCTTATAGCTATTGTTTTTGAATTTCAGCCAACAGCTTAACCCAGCAGCAAAGCGTCGTCTGAGAGCTTTTCTCCGCGCACTTTTTCAAACATATGCAGCAAATCGGTCACGTCCATGCGCTGGCGCTCTTGGCCCGAGACGTCCAGCACCACTTGGCCTTGGTGCAGCATCACGGTGCGTTCGCCGACGTCCAGCGCTTGGCGCATGCTGTGCGTGACCATCATGGTGGTGAGCTGGTTTTCGGCGACGATGCGCGCCGTCAGTTGCAGCACAAAGTCGGCAGTGCGCGGATCCAGCGCAGCGGTGTGCTCGTCCAGCAACAAAATGCGCGATGGTTGCAGCGCCGCCATCAGCAAGCTCACCGCTTGGCGTTGGCCGCCCGAGAGCAGGCCGATGCGGTCGGTCAGGCGGTTTTCTAGCCCCAAGCCCAGCGTGGACAGCCGGGCGCGAAAAGTGTCGCGCAGCGAGGCTTTGACGGCGCTGCGCAGTCCGCGCCCTGCGCCGCGCTGCTGCGCCAGCGCCATGTTTTCTTCAATCGTCAAGTCTTCGCAGGTGCCGGCCATGGGGTCTTGAAACACCCGCGCTACGCGCTGCGAGCGCGCCCACACCGGCTGGCGCGTGACGTCAAAGCCGTCGATGGCAATGCGGCCTTTGTCCACCGACTGGTCGCCCGAGATGGCGTTAAGAAAGGTGGACTTGCCCGCGCCGTTGGATCCAATCACGGTGACGAATTGGCCGGTGGGAATGTCCAGCGACATCCCGCGCAGGGCGCGCATTTCAATGGGCGTGCCGGGGTTGAAGGTGAGTTCGAGTTGTTGGGCACTCAGCATGGCGGGGCTCTTTTTTCTTCTGTCTTGTAATCAGGCGCGGCGCAATCAAACGCGGCGGACAAAGCGTTTTTTCAGCTGCGGAATCACCAGCGCCACGATGACCAGCAAGGCCGTGACCAAATTCAGGTCTTGCGCTTGCAGGCCAATAAAGTCGCTGTTGAGTGCCATGGCAATAAAAAAGCGATAGACGATAGCGCCAATCACCACCGCCAGCGTGGCAAAAATGATGCGCCGCGAGGGCAAGATGCTCTCGCCCACGATGACAGCAGCCAAGCCGATCACGATGGTGCCAATGCCCATCGAAATGTCCGAGCCGCCCTGTGTTTGTGCAAACAGCGCACCAGCCAAACCGACCAGCGCGTTAGAAATAGCCATGCCCAGCAGCACCATCGCGCCGGTGTTGACGCCCTGAGAGCGCGCCATGCGGGCATTGGAGCCGGTGGCGCGAATCGCCAAACCGCGCTCGGTCGAGAAGAACCAGTCCAGCGCCAGCTTGGCGGCAATCACAATAACCAGCAGCAGCAGGGGCCGGGCGATGTAGTCGTTCATGCCCTCGGGCTGCAGCAAGGTAAACAGCGTGGTGTCGTTGATCAGCGGCACATTGGGCCCGCCCATGACGCGCAGGTTGATGGAATACAGCGCAATCATCATCAAAATGCTGGCCAGCAAGTCCATGATTTTGAGTTTGACGTTGAGCCAGCCGGTCAGTAAACCGGCGCAAGCACCCGCCGCCGTGGCAGCCAGCGTGGCCAGCCACGGATTGGTGCCATTGGCAATCAAGATGGCGCAGACTGCGCCGCCCAGCGGAAAGCTGCCATCCACCGTCAGGTCGGGAAAGCGCAGCAAGCGAAAGGAGATGAACACGCCCAGCGCGACCAAGCTGAAGATCAGGCCGATTTCAATAGCGCCGAGCAGAGAAAAGAGGGACATGGACGGGGCCGAGCAAAGAGAGGAAAAGAAAGCAGGAGCACCCGCCGTGGCGGGCCTCCTGCTGGGGGCTGCGCACCCAGCGCAGCCCTAAGGGTCAAGCCAAAAAACGCAGCTTACTGAACGACTTGCGCGGCCGATTTGATCAGTGCGTCAGACAGCTTTACGCCTTGGCGTTCAGCGGCACCGGGGTTTACAAACAGCTCCATCTTGGTGCTGACTTCGGGCTTGATGTCGCCGGCTTTTTCGCCCTTCAAGATGCGCGCCACCATGCGGCCGGTTTGCTCGCCCAGGTCGCGGTAGTTGATGCCAAAGGCAGCAATGGCGCCGCGCTTGACGCTGTCGGTATCGGAGGCAATCAGCGGAATTTTGGCTTCTTGACCGACTTTGACCAGTGCCTCGTAGGCCGACACCACGTTGTTGTCGGTGTTGGTGTAGATCACGTCGACTTTGCCAATCAGGCTGCGCGCGGCGCTACCGACGTCCACTGAGCGCGGCGCAGCCGCTTCAACCAGCGTCATACCCAGCGTGGGCAGCAGCTTTTGCATTTCTTTCACCACCACCACCGAGTTGGCCTCGCCGGGGTTGTAGACCATGCCAATGCGCTTGGCGTTAGGCACCACTTGCTTGATCAACTCCATTTGCTTGTCCAGCGCCAGCAGGTCTGATACGCCGGTGACGTTGGTGTGCGAAGGCTCCCAGCTTGGCACCAGCTTGGCCGCGACCGGGTCGGTCACGGCAGAAAACACCACCGGGACGTTCTTGGTGGCGGCAATCACCGCTTGGGCTGAAGGTGTCGCGATGGCGACGATGGCATCGGGCTTGTCACCAATGAATTTGCGCGCAATTTGCGCGGCGGTGCCGGTGTTGCCTTGGGCGCTTTGGTATTGCCACTTGAGATTTTTGCCGGACTCAAAGCCCGCATCTTTCAGCGCCGCTTGCACGCCGTCGCGCACAGCGTCCAGCGCAGGGTGTTCGACGATGGCAGTGACAGCCACGGATTTTTGCTGTGCGTGGACAGGGGCGATGGCCGCCAAGGCCAGAGCCAGTGCGCCCAAAGGGGCCCAAGACATTTGCTTCATGTGTGATCTCCAAAAAAAGTTGTGAAGTGTTGTGAGGTGTTGCGAGGTGTTATGAGGCGATTGTGTCCGACTTACATACCCGAGTAGTTCGGCCCGCCGCCGCCTTCTGGCGTGGTCCAGACGATGTTTTGTGTCGGGTCTTTGATGTCGCAGGTTTTGCAATGTACGCAGTTTTGTGCGTTGATTTGCAAACGCTGGGCATTGGTGCCTGCACCTTGGGCTTCGTCGGGCACAAATTCGTACACGCCGGCGGGGCAGTAGCGCGCCTCGGGGCCGGCAAATTGGGCCAAGTTGATGCGCACCGGCACGCTGGCATCTTTGAGCGTCAGGTGAATCGGCTGGTCTTCGGCATGGTTGGTGTTGCTGATGAAGACGCTTGACAGCCGGTCAAACGTCAGTTTGCCATCGGGCTTGGGGTAGGCAATGGGCTGGCACTCGGCGGCGGGTTTGAGGCTGGCGTAGTCGGGCTTGTCGCGGTGCAGCGTCCACGGAATGTTGCCTTTAAGGACAAACTGCTCAATGCCGTTCATCACCGTCGCCATGGCCAGGCCCTTTTTGAACCACGCCTTGAAGTTGCGGCTTTTATTCAGCTCGGTGTGCAGCCAGCTGTTTTCAAACGCCTTGGGGTAGGCGCTGAGTTCGTCGTGCTGGCGACCGGCCACCAGTGCGTCAAACGCGGCTTCGGCGGCCAGCATTCCGGTTTTGATAGCGGCGTGGCTGCCCTTGATGCGGCTGACGTTCATGTAACCGGCTTCGCAGCCCACCATGGCACCGCCGGGGAAGACGGTTTTGGGCAACGACAGCAGGCCGCCCGCCGTGATGGCGCGCGCACCGTAGCCAATGCGCTTGGCCGGTTTGATGCCCAAGGCGGCGTCACCTTCCAGGTACCAGCGGATGTTGGGGTGGGTCTTCCAGCGCTGCATTTCTTCAAATGGGCTGAGGTACGGGTTGCTGTAGTCCAGCCCGGTGATGAAGCCCAGCGAAACTTTGTTGTCTTCCATGTGGTAGAGAAACGCGCCGCCGTAGGTGTCGCTGTCCATTGGCCAGCCAGCGGTGTGCAGCACAAAGCCGGGCTGGTGGCGCGCTGGGTCAATTTCCCAGACTTCTTTGATGCCCAAGCCATACGCCTGCGGATCGCAGCCGTCGTCGAGCTTGAAGTGGGCGATCAGCTGGCGGCCTAAGCTGCCGCGTGCGCCTTCGGCAAATATGGTGTATTTGCCCAGCAACTCCATGCCCAGCTGAAAGTCGCCGGTGGGCTCGCCTTCGCGGTTGACGCCCATATTGCCGGTGGCCACGCCTTTGACGCTGCCGTTCTCGTTGTAGAGCACTTCAGCGGCGGCAAAACCGGGGAAAATTTCGACGCCCAGCGCTTCGGCCTGCTCGGCCAGCCAGCGCGTGACGTTGCCCAGGCTGACGATGTAGTTGCCGTGGTTTTGAAAGCACTCGGGCAAAACAAAATTGGGCGTGCGAAAGGACGATGTTTCGCTCAAAAACACCATGGCGTCGTCGGTGACGGGTTGGTTCAGCGGCGCGCCCAGGGCTTTCCAGTTGGGGATCAGCTCGGTCAGCGCTTTGGGATCCATGATGGCACCCGAGAGGGTGTGCGCGCCGGGCTCGGAGCCTTTTTCGAGCACCACCACCGAGACCTCGTGGCCTTTGGCTGCGGCCAGCTGTTTGAGACGGATGGCGCTGGACAGGCCAGCGGGGCCGCCACCGACGACGACCACGTCGTACTCCATGGCTTCGCGCGGGCCGTGTTGGGCAAGGATTTCTTCGTGGGTCATGTACTTCTCGTCAGGTATTGGATGAAGGGGGTGATTCTTTACGAACAGGGCGCACGGGCCTTGTCAGACGGGCGACTGATTGTAAGCAGTGGGTAAGAGA